>NZ_JBXUGO010000005.1:0-250930 GCF_057180565.1 Serratia sp. HNCC26DJ244
CGAATACGCAGTGTTGGTGCAGCTCTTCGCCAGACCAACCCCGCGGAGGGAAGCCAGCGACGAACCGTCGAAGCGTGCAAATTGCAGCCTGTTATCTCATTGATTTTTATTGCTAACAACTCTGTGCTCCACCGAGAACGCTGATAACCAAAATCGTTTGGTGAATGCTTAATCAGTTGACGTAACAGCGAACAAATATGCTCAAACGGCCAGCGTCGTCCACGCCCTGGAGGTAATGCTTTCAATCCTTCCAGACCGTAAAGCGTAAACCAATTAACCCAGCGCCCCAACGATGAACGCGCGCAACAAAGCGACTTGGCAACATCGCTAACCGTGTCACCACGGTGAAGCATCAACATAGCGGTCAGTCTGCGAGCGTGGTTCTTGTCGTCTGTTCTATGGATGATTTTTCGCATCAGAGATCTTTCTGCATCGGATATTGGTGCTATGATCGGCATAACTCAGTCCGGTTGGTGGTTTGGGATATTCAGCGATTGATCAGATCGCTTAAATCGGACTGAGTTCCCTCCTGGTGATCTACTATTTAGAACAGCTATTTAGAGAAATGAGTATCGGCGAGAGCTGCATCCATCATTTTATAGTAAGCGAATTGTTAGGTTACGGTGGGGTAGCCATTATCCGCTACCCTAATCAATTTACGTTCCCCCAAAATGGTTAATTAACTGCAACTCAAACGGTTGTTTATATAACCAGTCTCGTGGTGATTGAGAATAGAAGAATCTGAGATTTAAAATTATAACCCTATTAATATAGAGCCCTTTAACAGGCTTTAAAAAATATAAAATATAAGGAATCATCTTAAAAATGGCATAAACGGTCGCTTTAATAAGTAAAGTAATTTTTTACTCCGCTTATCCTATTTCTTTCCATTTAAATGTCCGCTATACAATGATCCATATCAATATATATAGAGAGGACATCATGATCGAACATCGCCCTTTCAGTAGCCTAGGTTTACCAACAGTGATAGTCCGTTGGCATTACTGACCGGAATGACGGCAGTCTCTGCGATGGCAATCCAGAACGCAATATCGCGTACTCATTTGCCAGGAGCGCCCCCGACGACGCTGATGACAGGCAACATAACCCAGATTGCCATTGATCTGTTTGAACTTATTGTTCAGTCCGATGCAGAGAAAAGAACCGTGATTAAAAAAAGGATGCAACCAATAGGGTTAAATTTGAGTGGATTTGCACTGGGTTGCATCACTGCAGCATTACTCTACCTTGGTATCGGGCTGTGGAGTCTGGTTATCTCTGTGCTTGTTGCGATGTGGGTGACGGTAAAAATACGTTAACGGGGTTTAAAATGGGGAGACCCGTCAGTTACCCGCCCGGGGCCTTGTGTTACGTCTCAGACGCACATCGTAATTTTGTCCCACTTTGGCATCGTTACCTCGGCCCGCTGCAATTTGCCAATTTGTGCAAAACTATTTTCCCCAGTAAAACATCACCCTAGCAAAACGTTGCTGCTTGCTGCTTGCCAGTCAGTAAAATCGTCAGCCATAATACTGTTTATTTATACAGTTTTTTTACAGGCGTACATCGGCATGAAAGCAGCAACCACCTCCGTATTTACTGATACTCACCAGCAGATCCCGCTGTTTGGGGAGACCTGCCCGGCGGGTTTTCCATCCCCCGCGCAGGACTACATTGAGGCGCAGTTGGATCTCAACCACCATTTAATCCTGCATCCCTCTGCCACTTACTTTGTCCGCGCGGAAGGTGAATCAATGGTCGAGGCGGGTATTCTTTCCGGTGATCTGTTGATTGTTGATAAGGCGCTGATGCCAAAGCATGGTGATATTGTCATCGCCGCAGTGGCGGGGGAATTCACGGTGAAAAAACTGTGTATACAGCCTCGTCTTTGCCTTCAGCCGATGAATCCGGCCTACAGCCCGATTTATGTTGAACCTGATGACCTGGATATTTTTGGTGTAGTCACGCACGCCATCCACACCTTGTCGTAATCGACTATGTATCTGCTGTGCGATGTCAATTCAATGTATGCCAGTTGCGAGCAACTGTTTCGGCCGGACCTGAAAGGAAAACCGGTTATCGTGTTAAGCAACAATGATGGCTGTATTGTCGCTGCCAATCGACAAGCCAAAATGCTAG
Source organism: Serratia sp. HNCC26DJ244 (assembly GCF_057180565.1). Classification (NCBI taxonomy): domain Bacteria; kingdom Pseudomonadati; phylum Pseudomonadota; class Gammaproteobacteria; order Enterobacterales; family Yersiniaceae; genus Serratia; species Serratia sp. HNCC26DJ244. The sequence goes on from NZ_JBXUGO010000005.1 coordinate 2,140, forward strand.
GCATCAAGGCCGGCACCCCCTATTTTCAAGCCCAAAGCCTGATCCAGCGCTACCAAATAGCCTGTTTTAGCTCCAACTATGCGCTCTATGGCGATATGAGCGCACGGGTCATGACCACATTAGAAGCCCTGGCCCCCAAACTTGAAATTTACTCGATTGATGAAGCATTCCTGAATATCACTGGCATTGATGCTTGCGAACCCTTTCTCGCGTTTGGCCAACGAGTCCGCGCCACAGTGGCACAACAAACCGGGCTGATATGTGGTATCGGGATCGCACAAACACGCACATTAGCCAAGCTGGCCAACCACGCAGCAAAAACCTGGCCAGCAACCGGTGGCGTTGTAGAACTGAGTAACCCGCAGCGTCAGCGGAAATTAATGGCGTTGCTCCCGGTCAAAGAGGTATGGGGAATTGGCTACCGGCTTTCAGCCAAGCTCAATGCAATGGGGATCACCACCGCGCTGAAGTTGGCCGATGCGAACATACAGTTAATTAAAAGAACATTTGGCGTGGTGGTTGAACGAACGGTACGTGAACTGAATGGCATACCCTCTATCACCATCGATTCTCTGCCTGCGAAACAGCAGATCATTTGCAGCCGTAGCTTTGGTGAACCGATCACACAGTTACAGGATATGCGCCAGGCAATCTGCCAATATGCAGAACGGGCGGCTGAAAGGCTGCGCCAACAACACCAGTATTGCCGCCATATCAGCGTATTTCTGCGCACCAGCCCCCATGCCAATCAGCCCTATTACGCTAACAACGCCAACCATGTACTAATGCTAGGAACGCAAGATACGCGAGACATTATCGCTGCCGCGATGAAGGCACTAGAGAAGATTTGGCGTAACGGCTACCGCTATCAAAAAACGGGCGTTATTTTGAACGATTTCTGCCACCGCCCTGGGCAAATAGACATGTTCGATGAAACACCCCCCCGGCCCAACAGTGAACACCTGATGAAAGTGGTTGATCGTATTAACACCACCGGCATGGGTAAGATTTGGTTTGCGGGCCAAGGTATCGAGCAGGGGTGGAAAATGAAGCGCGAACTGCTTTCCCCCGCCTATACCACCGATTGGCGCGCTATCCCTAAAGCTAAAATATAAGCAACCCTCCATCCCCCGGTGAATAGGTCGCGGTAGGACGAAGGTTACCCTCCGCTCCCGCACAGATCCGGACGTGCGCTGCTAACGCATCCGGCTCTTACCTCGGGTGCTTGGCGTAGAAGCGTTGTAAAGGATAAGGGTGGACAACTCTGGGCTTCGGTACCCATCTTTCGCACAAGGGTTTGAAGCGTTCCCAGGTCATGCTGTGCCGTTGACTTCTTCGTCTCAGCGCCTTCAGCCACAATCGCTTCACTTCCTCCACAAATTGGCTTATCGCTCTGTTATTAAAGGGCACGCTATAATAGTTTATGTGACCTTGAACCACCCGCGTTAGCCAGCGGCCCGTTTCTGCAGGCCTATCGTGTAGCCGTTTACGAAGCTCCTGTTTCACCCGTTTCAATTGGGCTATTTGTCGTTTCCGTTTAGTTTTGCGCATCACTGCATCTTTACCTGTATGGAGGCGACCTATATAGTGGGTAAATCCTAGAAAATCAAACGTCCCTGGTTTTCCCCTATCAGGTCGTTCCTCATACTGTTTCAGGGCGAGCCGACCAAAACGCACCAGCTGGGTTTTCTCCTGATGAACTTTCAAGCCAAACTGCCCCAGTCGTTGATGCAACGCTGCCAGACATTCCCGGGCATCCTTATGTTTCTGAAAACCCAGAACCGCATCATCTGCGTACCTTACAATCACGGCATCTCCTTGTGCGTTCTGTCGGCATTTGTTCAACCAGAGATCAAAGCTGTAGTGGAGATAAATATTCGCAAGTAACGGTGAGCACACCGCCCCCTGTGGTACTCCACAGTGCGACTGTTGTCGGTGACCGTGTTCATCAACCACGCCAGCGGTGATCCATTGCTTGATTAACCGCAGTATCCTTTTGTCCCTAACACGGTGCTGGATGAATCGGATAAGCCAGTCATGTTCCACGGTATCGAAGAACTTGCTGATGTCCAGATCCAGAACCCAGTTTACTTTTCGTTCCATAATCGCCACGTTCAGCGCGTCCAGGGCATCATACTGTCCTCTACCCGGTCTGAAACCGTAAGAGAAACCCATGAAGTCAACTTCATAGATTTGGTTTAGCACGGTGACTGTTGCCTGTTGTACGATTTTGTCTTCCAAACACAGAATACTCAGCGACCTTTCAGTTCAATCTTCTTTGGGGATCAGGACCCGCCTTGCTAGCATCGGCCTGTATTGTCCCCGCTGAAACCTGCCATGGAGATCGACAAGATGGCTTTGCGCGTTTTTAGCGTAGCGCTCCCATGTCATTCCATCACAGCCTGGTGCTGATTGGCGTTTAAGTTGTTCAAAGCTCTGTAATAGCAGCTCCTCGCTTACATGGTGAAAGAGATTCGTAAACTGCTGTTTCTTTTCCTTTCTTGCCGCTTCTCGCACAGCCAGCAGCCGTGACGTCGTATTTTCCCGGCTCTGCGTCCGGATACGGGCGTACTGTTGGCTGTTCCCCTTGGTCGGGAGCCTTCCCTCCATCAATTCCGCCACATTGTTATCTGTCTTGTTCATTGATTTCTCCGGTACTATGCTCCCGTCCGACTTCCTGAAACACAGCACCGCTTCACCTTACGGTTTAGGCTGCGCCGTCCCACTGACTCAGTAGTTGTTACCAACAATGCAAAGCTGGGTCTTCCGCAACTTGGCTGGAGATTTTCATGCAAGGGGACTCATCACACGTCGCCTCAGTAGCTCGAACCCTGCTCGACCATACATCTGGCGTTTCAGCATCTTCAGTCGGTTTACATGGCCTTCGACTACACCATTACTCCATCTGCTGCTTATCTCTTCGTGTATTGCTTTTGCATCAGCCTCCATCCCGGCCGCAACGCGCTGAAGGTCAACGAGACCGCTCTGACTGACGTCAACGAACCATTGATTTAGCTGGGATTTATTCTTCATCTTCAACATCCGGTAGAAGTCGAGTGACAGTTGTTGTGCCATTTTCAGTTGCGGTTCTTTCTGGCACATTGACTCGATGAAGCGGGAAGCATAGTTTTCTTCTCCTCTGATCATTCGCCAGGGCATCAACCAACGACTGACCCGGGATGCTGAGGGAAGCCGCCCAGGAGCGACAACCGGATCGTTAACCTGCCTACGCCACTTAGCTACAGCATCCCTGACAGTCGTTTCACTCCAGGTAAAACCATCATCAACCATCTCCCGCCATAGCTGCCGGGCATTATGGTTACCGTTTATTCATTGTTCCTCCAGCCATTCCTTCCATGGCCCAAGAAGCCCGGGTTTTGGTGGTTTTGTTGATATTTCAGGGAATGCTTTCGACTGTATCCACCGACGAACCGTCACCCGGGACAGCCCGGTGAGACGTGATATTTCTCTGATCCCGCAACCTTTTTTATGAAGAGAGTCGACCTGAGCCCAGCGTTGATACCGCTTGTCACGCCGCTGTTGTTTAATTTTTTCTGGGCGACGTAGCGTTGAGGCTGGTGCAGTAGACACTTCAGAGTTTTGATTTTTTGGTGACAACTCAGCGGCAACCAGCCGTATCAATGGCATGTGTCTGTACATTATGCGCTTCAGCGCATCACCGATATTCTTCAGCAGGTGCCAACGGTCGGCCACCTGTAGTGCCTGCGGTGCTCCATCGCGGGCGGGCTAAAGCATAGATCCCGCCACGATCGCGTGAGACGACCTGTATCTCCGGATATTTTTTGAACCATGCCGCCAGTGTACGTTGCTCCCGGCCTGGCAGCAGTACCAGGGAACGATGGGTATCGAGGTTAACGATCAGCGTGCCGTACCTGTGGCCCCGGTGCCATGCCCATTCGTCGATACCGACATGCCGGGTTCGGTTCTCTATCTGTTCCGGAGCCTGAACAACCCTGCGCAATAGAGTATCTGCGCTGATCTGCATCCCTGATGCCACTGCCGCTCGTCTCCCTGCTTCTCCGCCGGCAATTAATCCCAACTGATGCTGCATATTTTGCAGTAATGTCGAAGACTGCTGTTGTGAGCCAGCAAAGGGAGCCAGCGATTCAGCAAAGATCTTGCGTGAACAGGATGGGTTACGACAGTACCAGTGCCGGACGGTAAAGATTAACCAGAGTGTCTGACCTGAGCATGGAAGATGCTGTATCCGTCGTCGACGGCAACTATGAACAGAGCTGCTGCGCTGAAGACATTCAGGGCATTGCGCTGTTTTACGCGTGGCACGGAGATGTAGGGTGAGCCCATCAGAGCTAATAATTTGTCGGCTGGATTGCCATCCACAAGGTAGCTGCAAAAGTGTCTTAAGTGAGGGCATCTCGTTATCCATAACTTAAAACAGCTTAGATCCTTGTTAACTAGAAAGTTTCATTGTTTTTCTTCCACCTAGGTTGCGGAAGACCCACTTTTGTTGTTGACAGTAGTGGGAATTTGTTCAGGATCTCCCAGGTTCCGTATGATGAACTTCCTCACATGCACAGGGTCTCCGACCCCGGGAGGCATGTCCGCGTTTTGCCATAGCAACCCGGCCATTGTAGGTTTCTGCTTCGCTTAACAGCATCACCGCCTCCGACTCCTAATTACGTGGCTCAATACCTGGCCTGTGAGTGCCTTCGCTAACACTTCACGTCAGAAGTTACCCGCTGCCGCGCATAGCTAAAGGTCTGGGCGAGTGGCTAGTTCTTACCCAGGAGGGACTTCCACCCTCGGTTCTCTCACCAGCTTGCCTAGCGTACTAAGCAAATGTTTCAACCACACCAGAGCAAGATATCTATCACCTCAATGATTTATAAGATTTTTCTTAATCCTATTACCTGAATGATCAAGTAAGATGTTTAGTATGTGTTGAGTATGAGTGACACAACAAGCGATAACACCTAAATGTGGACAAGCCACCGTCAACACATCAAATACGCGATTAATTTGCTACTTAAACTCATTTGAAACCACGAAGAGGTCGCACTCTAAAATTCGATAAAACATCCACTAGTACAGCCCATATTCTTATTGAAATGGCAAAGAAGATTGACGAACTCGCGGCAAATTATGATCGTCCCCTAGTGGGATCGTCAAACAGACTCTGCAGTTATCATTTAATTGGAAGAAAAACGTCATCCAATAATCATGCAAGACCTAACAGATGTGGATAGCTATTCGCAGGGGGACTGTTTTGCTGAATAAATCATTAAGGAAGAAAGCCCATGTCCGAAGAGAAAAATAATAAATCCCAAGCCATGGGCAGCAAATCCGGCTCTATCTTTGGTCGTTTTTCAGACAGCTTACGTGAAGCCATTTTTGAGGTTGAACCAAAGTCAACGACAGCCAATGAAAGCCCCGCCGCCACAGAGACTCCACAGTCCTCTGGTACAACAGAAGCCAATACGGTCACTCCGATTGCTGATAACCCGATGGTGGAACGCTTGCACCAAGCTGTACTCGCACGTGCAACTGTTTTTCGCCAACTGATCAGCAATATGACCGCACTAGAAAAAGTTCTTCCTGATGAAGCCGCACGCTTACAAGCGGCTTTTGCCGTATTGAAACAAAATGGCGCATCCGTTGCCAATTTGCAGCAAGAGATTGAATTGCATATGCGTGATCTTGAAACTCAGGAATTACGCTTTCGTGAAGAAGCGGCTTCTGAACGCAAACAACGCATAGATGAACGTCAAAAAGTAGTGGCAGAAAAACAGGCAATTGTTGAAAAAGCACAGGCTGAAATAGAGCGCCAACAACAGTTGATTTTGACAGAACAGGCTAAAATGGCCGATCTATCACAGGAATTGAAAGATCAAACCGCTGAGCTTGATCGCACAGCTGAATTGTTTAGCGCTGCATTCAATCATGAAAAAGAGTGGCTATTGCGACAAAAGTTAAACCTTAATGTATTGGGCGCACTGTAATTATAGTGTGCATAGTATCGTTGATATTAGTGAGAAAAACATGAATAACGGAAGCCTCCTGCCTAAAAACTTCAAGCCCAAAGGTTTTTGGGAACGTCCTGAGGGGACGATGGGAATGGTCGTTGCTGCATTATTAGGTGTTGGTGGCCTGGCTGTTCTTTATAAAATTTTGCCATTCCTGGTATCCATTGCCAGCAATACACTTTATCTGGTCGTTACCTGCTCGGCACTGGCCGCCATCCTCTATATTCTGTTTGACTCACGTTTCCGCAAATTAATTGCTTATATGTATCAAAGTGCCATGCGGTGGTTAACCGGATTATTTATCGAGATTGATCCGATTGGCATATTAAAAAACTATATTTCTGATTTACGTAAAAGCCAATCTGTGATGGATTCACGCATCAGCGATCTGAATGGTGTCATTAATCGACTAAAGAACATTATTAACAAAAATGAACGAGAAGCTCAGAAAGCACTCAAAATCGCTCAACAAGCGCAGAAGACCGGTGATAACAAACAACTGGTTTTACAGTCTAGGCAACACGGCCGTCTGGAAAATGCCAATACCACCTATGGCGATTTACTGCGTAAATCACAATTCCTTTATAACGTACTGACTCGTTATCAAGAACATGCTGATACCATGATTATTGATATGGAAGAGGAAGTGCGCGTAGAAACCGAACGCCGAGAGATGACACGTTCAGCTCACGGTGCGATGACAGCAGCCATGCGGATTCTCAAAGGACAAGATGCAGGGCGAGATATGTACAATGCCTCAATGGAATATCTAGCCAAAGATTACGCAACAAAAATTGGCCAGATTGAAGATTTTGTCCGTGTTTCCGAATCTTTCGTTGCTGGTATGGACTTAGAAAATGGTGTATTTGAAGCAGATGCGCTGCAACGATTAGAAGAATGGGAACAGAACAGTAATAATCTATTACTGGATGAAAAAACCCGCGCAATTCTCACTGACAGTTTAGTTAATACGCCAGCGACGACTTCAACGCAAAATATGTCTTTTTTTGATACCTCGCCCGCCAAGCAAAATAATCGCTAAGCATATCTTTAATCAATTGTACGGATAATTTATTTTATGAAATTAAAACCATTGCCAAAATTTATTTTAATTACCACCATTGTGGCGGGATTAGGATATGGCATAAGCGTTGCCAATCAAAAAGGTTGGTTAGGTACTGAGGAAAAGTCTGCCAGCGTTACGCTCAAAGCGGATGTGCCTACGGCTAATATTTCTAATTCTCCGGAATCAAACAATTCCACTAGTTCCAACGCACCTGCTAATCAGCAAACAACAAGCAGCTTTGATCTGGCATCAACCAAGATGTCACAGCCGGTGCGTTTGTTAACCATCCCATGGAATGCCACCTCAACATTGATGTATGCCAATGGTGATGCATTGACAACACCAGACAGCCTGTTAGGCCGCCGTGGTGTGCAGTTAAAAATTGAACGCCAAGATGATTATGGGCGAATGACTGAAGAAATGGCCAGTTTCGCCAAAGAGTTCGCGGCAGGGAACGCTAATCCTGCTTCAGGTGCTGCCATGGTGATCATCATGGGGGATGGTGTACCAGCATTTATCGCGAGTACCAACGAGGTTTTAAGTAAGTTCGGTCAATCAGCAGAAGTAGTTGGCGCTTTCGGGTATTCCCGTGGTGAAGATAAATGTATGCTGCCGCCAGAAATGCGTGACAACCCACAAAAAGCACGAGGATCGTTAATCGGTGCCGTGTTACGTGACGGCGACTGGAATATTTGTGTCAAGTGGGCTGGTGATAACGATGTGCCGATTAACCCCAATGAGCAAACGTTTGATCCTAACGCCATGAACTTCGTTTCTACCTCCAGTTTTACCGAAGCGGATGAGAAATACATTTCCGGTTACTGCGAAGAACGCCCTGTGGTACAAAACGGCAAACGTACCGGTGAAAAACGACGCGTCTGTCAAAATGGTACGGCTACTTGGACACCGGGTGATGTCAAGGTGGCTATGTATCGCGGTGGATTGGTTTCCGTCGCTTCAACTAAAGAATATATGTGGCAAATGCCATCGACCCTGATTGTTAACAAACAGTGGGCAGAAAAAAATCCGACGGTGGTGACCAATATTCTTGCTGCATCATTTGAAGCTTCTGATCGAATCAAAACAGCACTTCATCGTGGGGATGATTCTGAACTGTTGAAAGCCTCTGCCGTATTGGCCAAGGTACATAAAGAACAGACTGCTGAATGGTGGGCGAAATACTTTAAAGGCGTCACTGAGAAGGATAAACAAGGATTGCTAGTCGAACTCGGTGGTTCAACTACCAACAACCTCTCTGACAACCAGTTTCTGTTTGGTCTGAATGGCAATGACATGCTTTATAAGCGTGTATACGACGTGTTCGGTGGTATCAGTAAACAACTGTATCCCAACATCATGCCTGACTTGGTGCCCTACAACCAGGTCGTCAACACCACTTACTTACAGTCCGTGGCAGCAAGTGCCAAAACAACAACCGCTGCTGAAACCCCGTCTTTCCGTGCTGAAGCCCCAGTGCAGCATGTTGTGACGAAAAAATCGTGGTCGTTGGAGTTTGACACCGGTAAAGCGACGTTCCTGCCACAATCTATTGCTGTTATGGAAGAGCTGCTAAACCAGATTTCAGTCTCTGGCTTATCCATCATCATTGAAGGTCATACTGATAATGTTGGTAACAGTAATGCCAATCTATTGTTATCGCGTAAACGTGCTGAAGCGATCAAATCTTGGTTAGAAGTGAATGCCCCCAGCAGTTTCCCTGAAGGCCGTGTACGTATACGTGCCTATGGTGACGCTCAACCAATCGCGGATAACGCCACTGCAGAAGGCAGAGCTAAGAATCGCCGAGTGACTATAAGCATGGTGCAAACGGCTAACTAACCGTTAGATAAATAGATAGCCAAGTTCATTAAAGTTGTAGGTAAGCGGCAATCAAATGGACTTGGGTTATATGTAAGGCGGGTACATTCGTACCCGCCTTTTTAGGGAAAAACCATGGGAAATATTTGGACACCTTATACCTACTTCAGTCGACGTAATGTTGTTATTCTTATTGCTATTCAAGTCATCATTGCCGTTGTCTGTTGGATCTCACTGGATGCCAAGTGGTTGCCAACCCCACTTGCTATTGCCCAGGAATGGCAAAAATTGGTGCAAAACCAAGGATTGATCCCCAACCTGATCGAAAGCGTTCGCACTAGTTTAATTTCCCTCGTGTTGGCGGCTGCTTTTTCTACCCTATTGGTTTTTTTATCCACCGCCCCTTTATTCTGGCCATTGGCAAAATTCATGTCGGCAATGCGTTTTCTCGGTTTTGCCGGACTGACCTACATTTTTACTCTGCTGACCAACAATGGTGATGACCTGAAAATTGGTCTATTAACATTTGGTATGACCGTTTTCATGACGACCAATCTATTGGCCGAGGTAAAGTCGATTCCACAATCCAGGATCGATCATTGCCGTACCATGGATATGCAAGGCTGGCGCATCTCTTATGAATTGTTGCTACGCGGCAAGCTAGATGTGATCCTTGATCTTCTACGGCAAAATGCGGCGGTTGGTTGGACGTTGCTGACAATGGTAGAAGGGTTAGTCCGTTCCTCTGGCGGCATTGGCGTGATGTTGCTTAACCAAAATCGTTATTTCAATTTGGCTGGCGTATTTGCAATACAGATTACCATCCTGCTCTATGGCTTACTCCAGGATTGGTTTTTAGGATGGTTGCGCTACACCGTTTGTCCTTATCTGAGCAAGAACAAGTGAGTTTCTTATGTCTGCCGAAATAAATACAAACTACAGTTTTACCTGTGCTGAAGATTTGATGTCGATTAAAAACTTGGGTGTTAGTTATGACCGTCCGATTTTGCGCGATATTAATCTTTCTATCCGTGATATTGAGCGGCCAAACATCGAGCAAGGACAAGTGGTCTCCATTCTAGGGCCATCCGGAATCGGTAAAACCCAGTTATTGCGTTGTATTGCAGGATTGCAAATTCCCACCGTCGGCTCGGTCACGATCAATAATGGTGACAATAAACCTGTTGCACCGGGTGACGTAGGCATGGTTAGCCAAAGTTATGATTTATTCAATCACCGTACTGTTTATAACAACCTATTGATTGCCGCTAAACGCGCAAAAAAAGATCCCAGTATCATTGATGAGTATTTGCAGGATTTTAATCTGCTTGACCATGCCCAGAAATATCCGATGCAATTGTCCGGTGGGCAAAGGCAACGTGTGGCTATTGTGCAACAACTGCTCAACCGTTCTCATTTTCTGGTGATGGACGAGCCCTTCTCTGGCCTTGATTCTCTGACCAAACAAACCGTATGCGACACCATTCTCTCCGTATCGCAAAAACATGCGTGGAACTCTTCGATCGTCATCTCACATGATATCGATGCCGCCATTTATATCTCGGATACCCTCTGGGTATTGGGTTACGAAAAGAATGAACAAGGTCAAAATATTCCCGGGGCCACCATTGTTGAACAGTATGACTTGATCGAAATGGAACTGGCATGGCGTCCAGAAAAGCAAAAATTGCCACAATTTGCCCAACTGCGAGAAACAATACTAGAACGCTTCAAAACGTTACTGTAAACAATCTCACCTTATCGCGTTAAAGCAGTACGGTAATATAAATGGCGCTTTATACTTCAAGTCTCAAAAGATTGATCAGCATACCGTGCAATTACACTGGTCGGCAGATAGCAGACCGGCGGTGGCACTGAACCAGCTTGGGTTTTACTGGCCGCCGTACCAATCCCCTTTTTGCTGGCAAGCCATCTGGGGGCCCTATTGATGGCCCCCAGAATTACGCAACACAATATTTTTTAAATCACAAAGGTTTTACTGGTTTATTGCTATTCCGAGTCCGCACCACGCCCACTTAACGGATGCAACTCTGAGTAGTTTGGCATCACCGCCTACAACTTGCGGTGTAATGGCCTTTAACCAAACTTTGGCAGTATATTGAATGTACTGCCAAACCAGCAAAATATAACCACTACGCCAAAAGTAATAACTAAAAATGGAATGACTTTTCCTCCCCAAACCGTGAACGTCTTGTTTGGGAATCTTTCTCTTGATTTCAAGGCAAGAACTGCAGGTATTATTACGGCCCATATTGTGGCACATAGCCCTGCACCACCTATCCCATAAATAAAACCATTGGGGAAAAATAAATACAAAATACTCGAGGGTAGGAAGGTTAACAATATGGTTTTAAAACGCCCGGAAGATGAGTTATCTAACTTGAATAAGTCAGCAAGGTAATCAAACAACCCCAGTGTAACGCCAAAAAATGAGCTAGCAACAGCTAAGTTAGAAAAAACAAGCAAGAAAAATTCTATCGAACTACTTTGATTTGTCCCTAAAAATGATTTAACGAGAGAATCTACGTTTCCTCCTGATGAAATAATCTCTTTAAAATCATTACGGGGAACGTTACCCATAGTGCAGTATAACCAAAACAAATAAACAGCAAGCGCTAACAGGGAACCTAAAACAATGCTTTTTATTAATTTATCTTTTCTCTTTCCATAACAAATAATCAGGCTAGGAATATTACCATGAAAGCCAAAGGAGGCCAGGCACACAGGTATAGCCATAAATATATAAGGGAAGTAGGAATTGTTACCACCACCATCGCCCCCACTAACATCTCTTAATATTGAGTAATCAACCTGGAAGAAAAGTGTGCCAAACACAACAACAAATGCTATTATTTTTATCCCTAGAAAAAGGGATGTGATTCTACTTGCAGCTAACGAACTAAACCACAATACACTGGCAACAAAAACCGCAGTACATATGCCAACCACCCGAAAATTTACCTGATGCCCTAAATTCATTGATAGGGTTTCGCTTATTATTGCACCATTGGCAGAGATATAAGCATAAGTCAGTATATACAGTACAAAAGCCACCGTTATACCACTTACAATGTTCCACTTATTCCCAATCAAATCTTTAGTTATTGTATTGAAACTGGAGCCCACTGGGTAATTTAAGTTTGCCTCTAACAATAACAACCCTGAGTGTAACATTGAAAACCAGGCGATTATTAATATGAAGGCTCCCCAAAAAAACCAAGCCCCTGCAAGGTTAACGGGTAAGGCAAACATTCCCCCACCGATGACTGTACCAGCTATAACCATCACGCCCCAAAAGGAGGAGTGTTTAGTATTTGATGTTTCGTTCATGATGCCCTCTATTTATAGAGAATCTATGTTTATTGTTGTTTTAAATAAGTTATCAGATAGCGACACTCAAGTTACATAAAGATAAGAACAATTATTACCTCACGCAGCGAGCAACCCAGTTGATAAAAAATAGTATGTCACTTAAAGCATCATATACCCGCGCCCTTCAAACCGCCCTGGCTTTGGCTACCTTTTTCACCCCAGCCACATAGTTATCTATATGACTGGGGATTAATGAACCTCATTAATGAGGTTCACCCTACGGGTCAACACAAGTGCTGTTCAAATCGGTTACCGCTCACAAGCAATTAAAATTATTTTGCGTATAAACATTGCGACACAAAATCATTTTTCACTCTATTTCTTACTAAACCTCTTTTAGCCTGGCCGTAAAGTGGCGTAATACTTTAGGTTCGTAGGTAAAGGTTAACCCTTTAATATTATGAGCATTTTCTTTTACATATTTAAACGCTTCAATAATAAAGTCCATGTGCGTTTGTGTGTAGGTGGCTCTTGAAATAGTCAAACGAAGCAACTCAGCAGGGCAAGGTAATTGCTTCCCAGTCTTAGGATCTCTGCCCAGTAAAAACGAACCAATTTCCACTGCTCTAATACCTGCTACTTTATATAACTCACAAGCGAGAGCTTGAGCTGGGAATTGCTCAGCAGGTATATGAGGTAGCAATTTGCCCGCATCAACAAAAGCAGCGTGGCCACCAGCTTGCTGGCAAGTCACACCAATAGCCTCCAGACCATCAACCAAATATTGAACTTGTGCAATACGATAGGCTAGCCAATCTTGATTCATACCATCACTAAGCCCTACAGCAAGACGTTCCATTGCCCCACCTTCTAAACCGCCATAGGTAGGGAAACCTTCCTGAACAACACAAATCGTTCTACACTCAGTATAAACATCTAAATAGCTATCATCTTTGATGCATAATAAGCCCCCCATCGGAACCATCGCATCTTTTTTAGCAGACATAGCTAACATATCGGCATACTTATAGGTTTCCATCGTTATTTGTTCGATGCTCCAATCTTTATATCCCGCTTCTCTTTGCTGGATAAAGTAAGCATTTTCAGCAAAACGAGCCGAATCCATAACCACTGGAATGTCGTATTTCTTAGCAATAGCATATACGGCTTTTAAATTTTCTATGGAAACGGGTTGTCCACCAGCAGAGTTAGACGTTATGGTCGATACAATATAAGGTACGTTATTAGGACCAACGTCAATGATACCTCTCTCTAGCCCCTCAAGATCAAAGTTACCTTTAAAGTCTTGACGGGCTGCGGTATCAAACGCTTCTTTAATATAAACGTTGCGTACAGTACAACCATTTATTTGGCTATGACCTTGGGTGGTATCAAAAAAATAGTTAGAGAAGACAACCATTTTTGTTCTATCCAAACCCTTTTCTTGCTCACGCTTTTTAATTAATACCGGAATATAAATTTGCTCAGCGCCACGCCCTTGGTGAGTAGGAATAGTGTGTTGGTATCCAAAAATATTTTTGACTGCGTTAGCTAAAGCATAATAGCTCCGGCTTCCACTATAGGCTTCATCTCCGCGTAACATTGCGGCTTGCATGTTTTGCGTGACAGCCCCGGTACCACTGTCCGTCAGTAAATCAATAAATACATCTTCACTATCAAGTAGGAAAGGGTTCATTCCTGATTTTATGATCGCACTATCACGATGTTCTCTTGTCGTGCGCTTGATAGGTTCAATAACTCTAATACGGAATGGCTCAGGTAAATGTTTGAAGTTATTCATCGTATAATCCTTAAATTTAAATATAGCTAGCCTGATAGCTGTTCATTAAAAATGAATAGCCATTATAATTTTCATTAATATGCCTGGAATATATCAAGCTTCACGAGTGGTAACAGAATTAGCTCACACAGTTAATTGCATAAGCCACCCCATAAGGGTTTACTTTTCTGCTGCCTTCATGAAATTTAAATTATTAGCGGCATGACAAACAAAACAGATTACGGCGAATCCAGTTTTACTTATATGTTTATGGCGGGGGAAAGATCAAGGACGATGATTGACGATCATATAGTCAATGTTAAACCATTTCGGGGTTATATATGTCTCTTTTAAGGTACTCATAATATATCAGCCCTCATTAAACGTAGCATTACATTATTATAATGGATAAATTTGTCTATGAGTATTTCGAGTAAATGTGATTGGATTCACAACTACTTTATTGGATAAATCGAATCGTTCTCGGCCAGTAGGATCAGATCAAACATCATCCCGCTAATACTGGCAACCCTTTGGCAAAATGGAAGTTAAAAATCAACAAATTGAACACTGGCGGTAGTGAGATAGACCGGTGGTCACGAGCAGCCTTTGAGTTTATCCGTTGTCATCGACCTCTATGACAGCCCCCCCCGTTTCTTTACGATCCCGTCACTTGATAACATATATGAATAATCAAATGTATTATTGACTTTGACTTTAAGAGTCTTAAGATAACCGCAGTATTCCGTCTTGGAGCTCCCATGACCACACTTACCCCATTACAGCTCTTCAAAAACCTGTCAGACGAAACCCGCCTGAATGTCATTCTGCTGCTCCGAGAGTCTGGTGAGCTGTGTGTTTGCGAGCTTTGTAACACCCTCAATGAGTCTCAACCCAAGATTTCCAGGCACTTGGCCATGCTGAGAGAGTCCGGGCTGTTACTGGATCGCCGTGCTGGAAAGTGGATCCATTATCGCCTGTCTCCACATATTCCGGCCTGGGCTGCCGCCGTGATTGAGCAAGCCTACCTCAGTCAACAAGAGCAAATCGTTTTACTTGCACGAGGTAATGGCACGATGAGTGGTAAGGCCGCCTGTCTTTGATGTACTAAAAACCGACTCTTTCATATCTGTTTTATTACATTTGATAGCGTAGTACGCCAAACTGATTTAATAACGGAAGGACGGTATAGATGAAAACACTCTCAGTGTATGACCCGGCACTCTGCTGCAGTAGCGGCGTATGCGGTACTGACGTTGACCAAGCCTTGGTCACCTTCTCTGCTGATGTTGACTGGCTCAAAAAACGTGGTGTCACCGTTGCTCGTTACAACCTAGCCCAGCAACCGATGGCCTTTATCAACAATGCGCTAGTCAAAAACTTCCTTGAAAATTCAGGGGCTAAAGGACTGCCGTTAATTTTGCTTGATGGCGAATTTGTTATGGCAGGGCGTTACCCTACCCGTGCTGACCTGGCTCGCTGGTGCAAACTGCCGCTGGAAATCACCAGCATCGCACCCCAAAGCTGCTGTGGTGGTAACACGTCCTGCTGTTAATCAACGCCCTGCTGTTAATCAACACATAGAGGGAACGCCATGAAATTCTTACAAAACCCACCCGTTTTCCTCTTTTTTACCGGGAAAGGCGGTGTCGGTAAAACATCCATTTCCTGTGCCAGTGCGATTACCTTGGCTGATGCCGGTAAACGCGTCTTGCTGGTCAGCACCGATCCGGCATCGAATGTCGGCCAAGTGTTTAATCAGTCTATTGGTAACCAGATTACCGCGATCGCAACCGTGCCAGGATTATCTGCGCTGGAAATTGATCCTCAGGCGGCGGCTAAACTTTACCGTTCCCGTATTGTTGACCCCGTGAAAGGTCTCCTGCCAGAGGAGGTGGTTCGCAGTATCGAAGAGCAATTGTCAGGCGCCTGTACCACTGAAATTGCCGCATTCGATGAGTTTACCGGTTTATTGACTGATGCCGCCCTGCTGAATAATTTTGATCATGTCATTTTCGATACTGCGCCCACCGGGCACACCATTCGTTTGTTGCAACTGCCTGGTGCCTGGAGCAGTTTTATCGACAAGAACCCAGAAGGCTCTTCGTGTCTAGGCCCGCTGGCCGGTTTGGAAAAGCAGCGTGATCGCTATGCCCAAGCATTACAGGCCTTATCTGATGCAGCAAGAACCCGCTTGATACTGGTTGCCAGGGCGCAAAAATCAACACTTGCTGAAGTCGCCAGAACCCATCACGAACTGGCCCAAGTCGGCTTAGGTAACCAGTTTCTCGTTATCAATGGGATATTGCCCGAAACTGAAGCTCAGGCAGACAAACTAGCCAGTGCATTGTATCTACGTGAGCAGCAGGCTTTGAGTGAGTTACCCGACGTTCTCAGCGCATTGCCCAGGGATGATTTGATGTTGCAACCGGTAAATATGGTGGGAACTGATGCGCTACGCCAACTGTTGGGAAACAGCGAAGTCCTACGTTCAGCGTCAACACCTCACATGACCGAAGCATTACCCGAGTTACCCACGCTGTCCACACTGATTGAGGAAATAGCCGCTGATAAACACGGTTTAGTCATGCTGATGGGGAAAGGTGGCGTAGGCAAAACCACCCTGGCCGCCTCAATTGCAGTAAAACTGGCGGAAAAAGGGCTAGATGTCCACCTGACCACGTCTGATCCCGCCGCTCATCTCGAGAACACCTTGCATGGGCAACTTCCGAACCTGATGGTTAGCCGGATAGATCCACTGGCTGAGACAGAACGTTATCGTCAGCACGTTTTATCCACCAAAGGCAAGGATCTGGATGCACAAGGTAAGGCGTTACTGGAAGAAGATCTCCGCTCCCCCTGTACTGAGGAAATTGCGGTATTCCAGGCTTTTTCCCGCGTGATACGGGAAGCAGGCAAGCGCTTTGTGGTGATGGATACGGCACCGACCGGCCATACGTTGCTACTGTTGGATGCTACTGGTGCCTACCACCGTGAGGTCGCCAAACGTATGGGGGAAAGTGGCCATTACCTGACCCCGATGATGCAATTGCAGGATAAAAAACGAACCAAAGTGTTATTGGTGACGCTACCTGAAACCACCCCGGTGCTGGAAGCCGCCAACCTGCAGAAAGACCTGCGCCGGGCAGGTATTGAACCTTGGGCATGGGTTATCAATAACAGCCTGGTTGCTGCGACCACATCATCACCGCTGTTGCAATTACGTGCATCGCATGAAGTTGAACAGATTAAAAAAGTCAGAGACTCACTGGCTTCACGCCTGGCTCTTATTCCTCTGCAGGAAGAGGAGCCAATCGGTATTGCCCGTCTGAGCCAGTTGGCTGGCGGCGTTTAACTCAGGATCATTTTTTCAGGGCAAGGGTTCGCCCTTGCCCTTTTGGGGGCGTTATGTTGTTGGCAGGAGCTATTTTTGTCTTAACCATTGTATTAGTTATCTGGCAACCCAAGGGGTTGGGCATTGGTTGGAGCGCAACACTGGGTGCCGTACTGGCGTTACTGACTGGCGTGGTTCATCTCAATGATATTCCGGTGGTCTGGCAGATTGTCTGGAATGCCACCGCCACCTTTATTGCGGTGATCATTATCAGTCTGTTACTGGATGAGTCAGGCTTCTTTGAATGGGCGGCCTTGCATGTGGCGCGCTGGGGCAATGGCCGTGGCCGTTTGTTGTTTACCTATATCATCCTGCTCGGGGCAGCGGTAGCGGCATTGTTCGCCAACGATGGGGCAGCATTAATCCTCACGCCGATTGTCATAGCCATGCTTCTGGCGCTGGGTTTCAGCCGTGGCGCGACCTTGGCCTTTGTGATGGCGGCGGGCTTTATTGCCGATACCGCCAGCTTGCCGTTGATCGTGTCGAACCTGGTGAATATTGTCTCGGCGGATTTCTTCAACCTCGGATTCACTGAATACGCGGCGGTGATGGTGCCAGTTAACCTGGCGGCGATTGCGGCTACGCTGGTGATGCTGCACCTGTTTTTCCGCAAAGAGATACCCGCCGTTTACGATTTATCGCTGCTAAAAGCGCCGAAAGAGGCCATCCGCGACCTGAACACCTTCAAAACTGGCTGGCTGGTGCTGGTTCTGCTGTTGGTCGGCTTCTTTGCCCTAGAACCACTGGGTGTTCCCGTCAGCCTGGTCGCTGCCGTCGGGGCGCTGATTTTGTTCGTTGTCGCCAAAAAAGGGCATGCCATCAATACCGGCAAAGTACTGCGTGGTGCGCCTTGGCAAATCGTAGTCTTCTCGCTGGGCATGTATCTGGTGGTTTACGGCCTGCGCAATGCCGGGCTGACCCATTACCTTTCTGCGTTGCTGAACCAATTCGCCGAGCAAGGGCTGTGGGTAGCCGCACTGGGCACCGGATTCCTGACGGCGTTCCTCTCTTCCATTATGAACAATATGCCTACCGTTCTGGTGGGGGCGCTGTCGATTGATGGCAGCACGGCCAGCGGTGTGATTAAAGAGGCGATGATTTATGCCAACGTGATCGGCAGCGATCTAGGGCCGAAAATTACCCCTATTGGTAGTCTTGCTACCTTACTGTGGCTGCATGTGCTATCACAAAAAAATATGACCATCACCTGGGGATATTACTTCCGGGTGGGGATTGTTATGACGATCCCGGTGCTATTGGTCACGCTGGCGGCATTGGCCCTGCGATTATCGATATCCCTTTAATGTTTTTAAACAACCTCGCCAGCAGGTATAACCGGTTGGCGTTTCAATGAGAGATCACCACGATGAGCAATGTGACTATTTATCATAATCCGGCCTGTGGAACATCGCGTAACACGCTGGAATTAATTCGTAACAGTGGTACGGAACCTACAGTAATTCTCTACCTGGAAACACCCCCCAGCCGCGATGTGCTGGTGAAACTGATCGCTGATATAGGGATCACCGTTCGGGCATTATTACGCAAAAATGTGGAGCCTTATGAGCAGCTAGGGCTGGCAGAAGATAACTTCAGCGATGACCAACTGATCGATTTTATGCTGCAGCACCCCATCCTGATCAACCGCCCAATTGTGGTCACATCATTGGGAACCAAATTGTGCCGCCCTTCTGAATTGGTGCTGGATATCTTGCCCGAAGCACAACGCGGTGCCTTCACCAAGGAAGATGGCGAACGCGTGGTGGATGCACAAGGCAAACGTGTAGAGAAATAAGCTAACCTCAAGGGGAGCATTGAAGGCTCCCTTTTGATTGCCTGTACCGCTCTCGCCATACAGATTGAAAATGTTTTCGTCCGCTTTCACTTCTGACTACAATAACCGCTGCTTTGACCATAACGGATAACGACGATTATATGCGCCGACAACACCATCATCTTGAACTACTCAGCCCAGCCCGTGACACCGCCATCGCTCGCGAAGCAATTTTGCATGGTGCGGATGCCGTCTACATTGGTGGCCCTGGGTTTGGTGCCCGTCATAATGCCAGTAACAGCCTGCGCGATATTGCAGAACTGGTGCCATTTGCCCATCGCTATGGTGCCAAGGTGTTCGTCACTTTGAACACTATTCTGCATGATGATGAACTGGAGCCGGCGCAAAAGCTGATTACTGACCTCTATCACCACGGGGTAGATGCGCTGATTGTGCAAGATATGGGGATTCTGGAACTGGACCTGCCGCCGATTGAGTTGCACGCCAGTACTCAGTGCGACATCCGTAGTATCGAAAAAGCAAAATTCCTCTCCGATGTGGGCTTTAGCCAGATCGTGCTAGCGCGGGAACTGACTCTTGATCAGATTCAAGAGATCCATAAATCCACTGACGCAACCATTGAGTTCTTTATTCACGGTGCCCTGTGTGTGGCTTATTCCGGCCAGTGCTATATTTCCCACGCCCAGACCGGTCGTAGCGCTAACCGCGGCGACTGCTCACAGGCATGTCGTCTGCCGTTTACCTTGAAAGACGATCAGGGGCGCGTTGTGGCTTATGAAAAACATCTACTCTCGATGAAAGATAACGACCAAACCACCAACCTGGCAGCGCTGATTGACTCAGGCGTGCGTTCGTTCAAAATCGAAGGCCGCTATAAGGACATGAGCTACGTGAAGAACATTACGGCGCACTACCGCCAAATGCTCGACGCAATCATCGAAGACAGAAGTGACTTGGCTCGCTCTTCCGCAGGCCGTACCGAACACTTCTTTATTCCTTCAACAGACAAAACCTTCCACCGTGGCAGCACTGACTACTTCGTCAATGGCCGTAAAAGCGATATCGGTGCCTTTGACTCCCCCAAATTTATCGGCCTGCCGGTGGGAGAGGTGCTGAAGGTCAGCAAAGATCATCTGGATGTGGCAGTCACTGAGCCGCTGACCAATGGTGATGGGCTTAATGTGATGATCAAGCGTGAAGTGGTGGGCTTTCGCGTCAATACAGTAGAGAAAACTGCTGAAAATCGCTATCGCATCTGGCCGAACGAAATGCCAGCAGAACTGCATAGCGTGCGCCCACACCAGATAATTAACCGCAATCTTGACCACAACTGGCAGCAAGCATTACTGAAAACCTCCAGCGAGCGCCGCATTGCCGTAGATATCGAACTCAGCGGCTGGCAAGAACAGTTGATCCTCACCATGACCAGTGAGGATGGCGTGAGTGTCACCCATACCCTTGAAAGCCATTTTACCGAAGCCACCAACACTGAAAAGGCACGGAATAACCTGCAGGATGGCATCGCGAAACTGGGGCAGACTATTTATTATGCCCGCGATGTGGTGATCAATCTGTCGAACATGCTGTTTGTGCCGAACAGCCAGGTGAATCAACTGCGTCGCGAAACAGTCGAACGGCTTGATGCTGCGCGCTTGGCGGCTTACCCACGCGGTAGCCGCAAGCCGGTATCCTCACCGCCGCCCGTTTCCCCGGAAACCCACCTGACCTTCCTCGCCAACGTTTATAACCATAAGGCACGTGAATTTTATCAGCGCTACGGCGTTAAGCTTATTGATGCAGCCTATGAGGCGCACCAAGAGAAGGGCGATGTGCCGGTGATGATCACCAAACACTGCCTGCGCTTTGCCTTTAACCTCTGTCCGAAACAGGCAAAAGGGAATATCAAAAGCTGGCAGGCAACGCCGATGCAATTGGTACATGGTAATGAAGTGTTGACGCTGCGTTTTAACTGCAGGCCGTGTGAAATGCACGTAATGGGTAAAATCAAAAGCCACATTCTCAAAATGCCGCCGCCCGGGAATATCGTCGCGTCAATTAGCCCGGAAGATCTGCGGAAAACCCTACCGCCGCGTAAGAATGGATAAACTCAACGGCTGCCTTTCAAGGTGTTGATACCGCAAACTGATCGTCTCCAATGACGATATTTGCCGAATAACCTTGGAAGGCATGCCTGTTAGTCAAACTACTGCGTCTCCGCCATGAAAACCCGAAAAGACCGCACTGCACCTCCAGCCCAACTCATTCACAAGAGATATTACCCAAGGTCCATTGCATAAATATGATTTATGTCTCCTTTTAATCATCTCAAACAAGGTAGACTTCGGGGCCGTTAAAAAGGGACTTTAAAAGGGACTAAGTACCAATATCAGCAATCACGACTTATGAGATCTATATGACATTAAAGATGAGCCCTCGTATTTACGACTATAAGTCGTTCAGTTTCTGGCTGATAGCCTTGATACCCAAAGTACCATGGGAAAGGGGATAATACAGATCTTGGTACCTATCGTCGAAACAGCACAGGCACATCGCCTAGAACATCCTCATGACAATCAGATCGCTGCTATGGGAGCAGGGGTTAGATTTGCGCAGAAACCATTTCGGAACGCTATACTAATCCAAGAATATATCCAACCGGGCCAGCCAGCAAAAAGTATCACGGTGATATCGAGGATTGTACGGGTTACCTATTCTCACCTCAAACAATCCCTTGAATATATTGTGCCTTTTTATTCTGGGCATTTTTTAAACAGGAAAAGTCAGATGAGTAATAAAGATAATTGTCGGCAAAGGATAGCTTGCTTCACGTTGATTTTAGGACTCTCTTCTTCATTCGTCCCTCTCACTCAAGCCGCAGTAAACGATGTGAGTGCCGATCAATGGCACTTTGAATTTACACCTTATATATGGGCTACTGGTCAAAGTGGCACCCTCGGTGTAGAGAGAGGCCCAGGCAACGGGCAGTCATTCGATCAGAGCTTTTCTGACATTTGGGATCGTATGGATATCGGCGGAATGGCAGCTTTTGAAGCTCGCTATAACCGCTGGGGCTTATTACTGGACGGTATTTATCTTAGAGTCTCTGACAATGCCGGCATTTCTGGCCCTAATGGCCTGATCAGCCTGTCCGCAGACGGTAACGTGACTCAGCAGCAGTACTCTGCTGCCGGTTATTACCGAGCCATCGAGGGTCAAACTACCGTAGATGCGCTGGCAGGGCTGCGCTATAACATCGTCAGTTGGGATATAGACGCACAACTCGCATCACCACTGTTTCCTGGTGCCTCTATTTCCCGGAATTTTTCAGAGCGTAAGGGCTGGGTTGATCCCTACGCAGGGGTTCGGGTTACACATCGTTTCGATCAGCAATGGAGTGTTGTTGGCTATGCCGACATCGGGGGGGCCAGTTCAGGATCAAACTTGACATGGCAACTCCTTGGTGGGGTGAACTATGCCTTTCGTCCTGACGTGATTGGTAAGCTAGGTTATCGCTATGTCGCTATCAATTATCAGAATGACGGTTTTATTTATGATGTAGCAACATCAGGATTTTATACCGGGGTCGGTATTGCCTGGTAAAACCTGAGCGCTGCGTCAGTTAAAAATAACATCACAATGATTAAATCGTTTTTAAGGATCACTCTATGAAATTAAGTAAGATTGCACAGTTTACCGCCATCATCATCGCGGCTAATACCTTCAACCTCGCTTATGCAGCTGGCGACGGGGGCAGTACCAATATCCGTACCACCAACCCCGATGTGCATTTCCATCCCCAGGGCAAACTACCGTCCCAATTTACTGTTGACCTGTACAACCAGGCAAAAAAATCATTACCTTTTGAAGATACTCGTGATTTTGAAGAGTCACAAAAGGGCTTTATCGCTAAACCCACCTTTACCAAGATTATGGCAGATGCTGGGAATGTCGCCTGGGATATGGGCAGCTATGAATTCCTGCTGCAAGGTAAAGATTTTACCAGTATCAACCCCTCTCTACAGCGTCAAGCGATACTCAACATGGCTTATGGCCTGTATGAAGTGGTACCCGATCGTATCTACCAAGTTCGCGGTTTTGACCTCGCCAACATGACTTTTATTAAAGGTGATACCGGTTGGATCATTTTTGATCCGTTAACCACCCGTGAAACTGCGGCGGCAGGTCTGGCATTTGTTAATGAAAAACTGGGCAAGCGCCCCGTGGTGGGCGTTGTGATCTCTCACTCCCACGGAGACCACTTTGGTGGGGTACGTGGTGTCGTGAGTGAGGCCGATGTCACCAGCGGTAAAATACCGCTGATTGCACCAGAAGGCTTTGTAGAGGCGGCTATTTCAGAGAACGTGTTTGCCGGTAACGCCATGACCCGCCGATTCCAGTATCAATATGCGGTCTTGTTAGATCGCAGCCCATTTGGTCATGTGGATCAGGCGATCGGTAAGAATGTGGCCGTCGGAAGCACCGGCCTGCTGGTGCCCAACCGTTTTGTCAAGAACGACTTTGAAGATATCACCATCGACGGCGTCAAAATGGTCTTCCAGAATACGCCAGATACCGAAGCACCAGTAGAAATGAACACCTACTTCCCGCAGTTTAAAGCGTTCTGGGCAGCAGAGAATGTCACGGGGACTATCCACAACATTTATACCTTACGTGGCGCACCAGTGCGTGATGCGCTCAACTGGTCAAAACAGATTAACAAAGCCCTATACAAATTTGGCGATGATGTACAGGTGATGTTTGCTTCACACAGTTGGCCGCGTTGGGGGAATGATCGCATTAAAGAAGTGTTGCGTGCCCAGCGTGATCTGTACGCTAACATGAATAATCAGGTACTGCATTACGCCAACCAAGGCGTGACTATCAACGAAATTCAAAATATCTACCAGGCACCTCCTAGCTTGCAACGCCAATGGGCCGCACGCAGTTACCACGGTTCTGAAGCACATAACTCCCGAGCCATCATCAACCGCTTTATTGGTTATTGGGATGGTAACCCAGCCACGTTGACCCCGCTGTCACCGCGTGAGTCGGCACCTTTGTATGTCGAAATGATGGGTGGAGCGGCAAAGATCCTGGCCAAGGGCAAGGAGCTTAATGCACAAGGCAAATATCTGGAAACCACAGAAATCCTCAACAAACTGGTTTACGCCGAACCGAAAAATCAGGATGCACGTAATTTGCTGGCTGATGCTTACGAACAACTGGGCTACCAGAAAGAAAGTACCAGTTTGCGTAACAGCTTCTTGCAAGGCGCTTATGAGTTACGCACCGGTATTCCGAAAGCTTTACCACCGAAAACAACAGGCCCTGATGTTATTCGCGCCATGCCAACCTCATTATGGCTGGATTTCCTTGGGATCAGTATGGACAGCAAAAAGGCCGAGGGCATGGGCTTTACCATTAATCTGGTCACACCGGATAACAAGGAGCGTTACTTGATAGAGATGAGTAATGCAACCTTGACCAACATTGCCGATTATCAGGCCAAAAATCCAACGTTAACCATTACCCTCAATCGTACCGATCTGAACAACATCATGATGGGAGCGACCACATTTGAAGCACTGGAAAAAGAAGGGAAAGTGAAAATGGAGGGGGATCGTTCAGCCTATAGCAAGCTGAAAACCACCTTGACCAGATTCACGCCGGACTTTGAAATTATCCCGGGTACGCTCAATGCTCGTCCAACGCCAGCGTCGAATGTAAGCAGTAAAACGCCAGGGGATAACAGCAATAATCCGTTTGAATACGTTCTCTATGAAGCGGGTGAAGATTAATCTCTCCGTTTAGGACCGGTTGAACGATCCTAATTGTATTTAACAGGCCGTAATCTCGGGAGAGATTACGGCCTTTATACTCTAACTAATGCAAGCAAGTTACAGATAATCAGCCCCTCATTAGCAGTCTGAAGATTAGTCTTTCCGTCACACACTTTTGTGCTCACCAGCCGCTCATGCCCCCTGCGTTAGCTAAAACCAGGTCCTCCCCAGTAACACGCCTCGTCAACGCCACAGAAAAAGCGTTTTATTGATCTAACGCAAAAAAAGTGTAATGCGAATAGTTTTCACTATCATTCGCGATGATTTTAGATACAATTGTCAAGTCTACGCTTTTAGCGATTCACCTCTTTCATCCATGAACTCTAAAAGGACCACGATATGAAGTCGCGTTTCACCGCTCTGAAGGCTTTAACTCTCTTCGCTTGCTCGACAGTATCGGCATTCTCTGCCTATGCTGAAGCAAAAAATCCAGGGATCGTGGTGTATAACGCCCAGCACGAAAGTATGGTTAAGTCTTGGGTAGATGCCTTTACTCAAGAAACAGGTATTCCGGTCACATTGCGTAACGGCGGTGACAGCGAGTTAGGGAATCAACTCGTTCAAGAGGGTAAAGCCTCGCCAGCAGATGTGTTCTTGACTGAAAACTCCCCGGCCATGGTGTTGGTGGATAATGCCAAACTGTTTGCCCCACTTGATGCCACCACATCGGCACAGGTTGAACCACAATATCGCCCAGATCATGGTCACTGGATCGGCATTGCTGCCCGCTCTACGGTGTTTGTTTATAACCCGGCCAAGATCAACAGCAGCGAGTTACCAGCCTCATTGATGGACTTAGCCAAACCTGAATGGAAAGGCCGCTGGGCCGCCTCCCCTTCTGGTGCAGATTTCCAGGCGATCGTCAGTGCATTGCTCGACTTAAAAGGGGAAGAAGCCACCCGAGAATGGCTAAAGGCGATGAAAGCCAACTTTACCGCGTATAAGGGTAATAATACCGTGATGAAAGCCGTCAACGCGGGCCAAATCGACAGTGGTGTCATCTATCATTACTATCCGTTTGTCGATGGTGCCAAGACCGGTGAAAACAGCAAAAATGTCAACGTACATTACTTTAAACACCAGGACCCTGGCGCTTTCGTGAGTATTTCTGGTGCTGGCGTTCTTGCATCCAGTAAACAACCTGAGCAAGCACAAGCATTTGTAAAATGGATCACTGGTAAACAAGGGCAAGAGATGTTGCGCACTAATAATGCGTTTGAGTATGCCGTTGGCGTAGGAGCAGCATCCAACCCTAAATTGACACCACTCAAAGATCTGGACGCACCCACGGTGGATCCTGCTAATCTGAACAGCAAGAAAGTGGTGGAATTAATGACCGAAGCCGGTTTGCTATAACCGCCAGCCAGCACTCAGGCGCATTACATTGCCTACTTAAGGTGTTAATTTCCCAATGTATCAAGTGGCCGATAGTGGAAAAATCATCCCTATCTGCCACTCCACAGACCCTGTGGTGCAGCGTGTTTTAACCGTAATGTCATCAAATACCTTTTCAGATATCACCCAAGCGATGCCGAATAATAACGTTCACACGCCCCACCAACACCCGCCATTATGGTTGGTGATTACCGCAGTCCTGTTTGCGCTATTAGCGCTGCTGCCGCTGGGATTTGTTCTGGGGATCGCCATTGACACCGGGTGGCAAACAGTCAAAGCACTGGTTTTCCGCCCCCGGGTGGGCGAATTACTGGTTAATACCTTGTTATTGGTGGTTTTTACCCTGCCAATTTGCACCTTCTTGGGGGTCACGCTAGCTTGGCTGACAGAGCGAACCCAACTACCGGGGCGTCGGCTCTGGGCTATTCTCGCCATCTTACCGTTGGCGATCCCGGCGTTTGTACAAAGCTATGCCTGGATAAGCCTGGTACCCGGCATGCATGGACTGGCTGCAGGGGTATTTATCTCGGTGCTCGCCTACTTTCCGTTTATCTATCTCCCCGTAGCCGCCGTATTACGGCGTCTTGACCCGGCGATTGAAGACGTGGCGACTTCGCTGGGTAACGGCCCTCGGGTGGTATTCTTTCGGGTGATCCTGCCACAGCTTAAACTGGCCATCTGGGGGGGGGCATTACTGATTGCCTTACATTTACTGGCAGAGTATGGCCTGTATGCCATGATCCGTTTTGATACTTTTACCACGGCGATTTTTGACCAGTTCCAGTCAACATTTAATGGGCCAGCAGCCAATATGCTGGCGGGTGTTCTGGCGCTCTGTTGCTTGGGGTTGCTGTTGATTGAGGCCACCAGCCGTGGCCGAACACGGTACGCCCGAGTGGGTTCTGGTAGTGCCCGCCGTCAATACCTGTACGCGCTTCGCCCATCAATGGGTTGGCTGTGCCTACTATTACCCATCACGCTCACAGTATTGGCGCTGGGTGTCCCTTTTATCACGCTATCTCGCTGGCTGCTGTTAGGGGGTACTGCCGTCTGGAATAACCCCCAGCTCTGGCCAGCCATCTGGCAGACACTGTCGCTGGCCACCAGTGGTGCGGTGATTATTACCCTGTGTGCCATTCCAACAGCGTGGCTCTCGATACGTTATCCGTCCAAACTCTATCGGGTACTGGAGGCGTGTAACTATATCACCAGTTCCTTACCCGGCATTGTGGTCGCCCTGGCGCTGGTAACGATCACTATTCATGCTATTCGCCCCATTTACCAAACAGAGATCACCTTACTGTTGGCCTATCTACTGATGTTTATGCCAAGAGCGCTGATCAATCTACGAGCGGGTATCGCACAAGCCCCGGTTGAACTGGAAAATGTGGCTCGCAGCCTCGGGCGAACACCGTTGCAGGCGCTATTCAGTACCACGTTGCGCTTGGCGGCCCCCGGTGCGGCGGCAGGGGCGGCACTGGTATTTATAGCTATCACCAATGAACTGACCGCGACATTACTGTTGGCCCCCAATGGCACTCGCACGCTGGCCACCGGGTTCTGGGCATTAACCAGCGAAATAGACTATGTTGCCGCAGCCCCCTACGCCACTCTCATGGTGCTGTTGTCCTTGCCCTTGACCTGGTTTCTTTACTCTCAATCTAAACGTACAGCAGGATTATGAACACACTGTCGCTACATCACATTGGTAAATCTTATCATGGGGTTAAAATTCTGGATGATATCTGCCTGCAAGTGGCTGAAGGGAGTAGAACGGCTATCGTTGGCCCTTCCGGCTCGGGTAAAACGACACTGCTGAGAATTATCGCCGGTTTTGAAGCCCCTGATGCTGGTGAGCTTCAGTTACAAGGCAACACCTTAGCGGCGGAAAAAGTCTGGATCCCCGCTCATCAACGGCGGATCGGTTTTGTGCCACAAGATGGCGCCTTGTTCCCGCACTTTACCGTGGCAGGTAATATCGGCTTTGCCCTGAAAGGCAGTAAACAAGAAAAACAGCATCACATTGATAAGCTTATGGATATGGTCGCCCTAGACCGCAGGCTTGCCAAGCTCTGGCCCCACGAACTTTCCGGTGGGCAACAACAGCGAGTCGCTCTGGCCCGGGCTTTGTCACAACAGCCCACGCTGATGCTGCTTGACGAACCTTTTTCGGCACTGGATACCGGATTGCGCGCAGCCACCCGTAAAGCCGTGACTGAACTGCTGTCTGAAGCAGGTATCGCCACTATTCTGGTTACCCATGACCAGGTTGAAGCGCTCTCATTTGCAGACCAGTTGGCGGTTATGCGCAATGGTCGTTTAACCCAAGTGGGCCCACCCAAAGATCTTTATCTCCACCCGGTAGATGAACCCACCGCCACATTTCTTGGTGATACCCTGATACTGCCTGCACAACTGGCAGCGGGCGTTGCCGAGTGTGTTCTCGGCCGCGTGGCGGTGGACAATATTCAACAGCGTGGGCCAGGTCGTATTATGTTACGGCCTGAACAAGTGCTGCTCGAGCCTACCCCGCAGTTGGCAGATTCTCAGGCAACGATCACCCATATCGACTTCGCCGGGTTTATTACTACCGTAACGTTACAGATGAACGACAGTAGCGAAATCCTGGAAGTTAAAACTATCAGCCGCACAGGACTTGATGTTGGTGCTGACATTAACCTGAGTATTCTTGGTTTGGCGCATGTTTTTACAGAGTAAGCAGTGGGTCAGGCTCAGTAACTGATTCGGGTAGAGTTGATACCCGTCATCCTTCAAGTTGCTTGGGTGTTGGCTGCACCCGCTCGCACCAGTCACAGAGTTATCTATGCGCCTAGTGACTCCCAGACTTGCCGCCTGCAAGAAAATCGAATTATTTTGTGTATACAGGGGTGTTGATGCTCAATCGGGCCAATTTCCGGTGAGCATCAGAATGCCGGGCAACCAACAGGTGAATATCCCCACCAGCAATGTCATATGGGGCAACGCTCGTCCTAGATTGCGCTTCAGCCCCTGGGCAATAAAGAACATCAACCACAGGCAGCCCCAGGCCAACCATAGCACCGTAAACAACCAGGCTTTTTGGTTGACACTTAGCAAGGCAAAAACCAGTGTATTTATCGCCACAAACAGGCAGTACCATCCAAACCCACTACCATCCAGTGACCACCATTGCACCACAGAGAGATAAAGATAGGTAAACGCAAACAGTAAACCACCGGCCGCCACCAGCAATGCCGGGTTATCCGTGGCCCGCACAATCCCCAATACATTAACCCCCAGCGCCAATAGCCCCACTAACAGATTGAAGGGGGCGCATTCCCGTGCGGCGACTCGGCCATAAAGTGACTGGGCATTCACTAACAACACGGCACCAATAAATAATAAACTCAGCCCTAACATACTCTTCTCCTTGGCTTGGCAGACATGCCCGTCCATGATGGGTCAGCGAGATTCTACTGACTAAGGATCTCCGCAATAGCATCAATAGAACTCACCGCGCAATTACACAACATATTGATTTATAATATTAAAATTCGATCTTCATCTC
Organism: Serratia sp. HNCC26DJ244; assembly: GCF_057180565.1. Taxonomy (NCBI): domain Bacteria; kingdom Pseudomonadati; phylum Pseudomonadota; class Gammaproteobacteria; order Enterobacterales; family Yersiniaceae; genus Serratia; species Serratia sp. HNCC26DJ244. The sequence continues at coordinate 32,113 of NZ_JBXUGO010000005.1, forward strand.
TGATTACGGAGTTTTCTTGATAAACACTCACAATGACGCTCTTTAAATCAGAGGAAGCTCGGGCCTGGCGCTGGTCCCCAGGCGGGATCCCCTGAAAAACCGCTGGCAAGGCGAGTCAGTAATTTCGATCGAGTTTCGGCGATAGCTTCACTATCTTCACCATGAAAGCAAAGTTCCAACTGCGCTACAGCCCCATCAATATGGGTCAAAATACAGCACCCAACAGCCTGCTGCCCAAGCACTTCTGCAGCAAGGGCTTGAGCCCGTGAGCAGGCGGCAGCAATATCAACACTGCGATCAATCGAAATTTTGATCCTCATCGGGAAGTGGGTACTGTTAACGTTAAGGTTGATCGCCACCTGACTGGCCGCAGCACTGTTTGGGATCACTACCAACCGCCCATCCCCGGTACGTAATGTGGTGTAGCCCAGGGAAATAGTCTGCACTACCCCAATCTCGGTGCCGCTGGGTACCGCCACCTGTAAGGTATCCCCCAAGCGGAATGGCCGGTAGATAGTAATAGCAAGGCCAGCGATTAAGTTTCCCAGCGTACTTTGCGCAGCCAGACCCAGTACCACCGATACCACGCTGGCACCGGCCAACATTGCCGTTCCCATAGTTCGAAGTGCTGGAATCAGGTGAGCATACAGAATCAGTGAAACCACCCAGATCGACGCTGACAGCAATTGTTGCAAGAAGTTGATGGTGGTGCGGTCAAGATGCTGGTGACGCGACATTGCCTTATTCACCATGAGCGACAAACCGCGGGACAGTATCAATGCACCGAGTATAAACAAAAAGAGGTAAATCAGCGCCCCGAACAAGTTATCGGGGCTTAGAAAGGAAAGCAAATTAACTTCCCCAAACTTTAATGTGTGCATTTTTTGTTCTCTCTGGCTATCACTTAATATTCCTCAACCAGGCTGTTTACGCCCAGCGCTTAATAATCAGCGAAGTGTTAATGCCACCAAAAGCGAAGTTATTACTTTGCAGGTATTCGCAATCAATATTACGTGCTTCCCCCATAATGTAATCCAATGCTCCGCACTGCTTATCTGGCGTATGCAGGTTGAGTGTCGGGGCAAACCAACCTTCACGCATCATTTGCAGACTCATCCAAGCCTCCAATGCACCACAAGCCCCTAATGTGTGACCAAAATAGCTTTTTAATGATGAGATTGGCACATTATCACCATAAATCGCGGCGGTAGCCTGACTTTCAGCAATATCCCCCCTATCAGTCGCCGTACCGTGGGCAGAGATATAACCAATATCACCTGGGCTTAAACCAGCCATCTGTAGTGATTGCTCCATGCAAATCTGCATGGTTTCTCGCTGTGGCTGGGTGATATGTGCGGCATCACAATTAGTGGCAAAGCTGACAACCTCACCATAAATGGTTGCCCCTCGCGCTTTGGCATGTTCCAGCTCTTCCAAGATCAATGTTCCTGCACCTTCGCCAATCACCAGCCCATCACGCTGCTGATCAAACGGCGCGGGCGTCGTCTGGGGCGCGTCGTTACGCTGGCTGGTCGCGAACAGGGTATCAAACACCGCCGCTTCTGAGGGACATAGCTCTTCTGCACCGCCAGCAACCATCACCGTCTGATAACCATGGCGAATCGCTTCCCAGGCATAACCAATGGCTTGGCTACCCGAGGTACAGGCACTGGAAGTCGGGATCACCCGCCCACGCAGGCCAAAGAACAACCCGGTGTTAACCGCCGTGGTGTGTGGCATCATCTGTACATAGGTGGTGCCGGTAATATTATTGGTGTGTTTCTCAGTTAACATGGTGGCGAATTCGCTCACTGGCCCCGTGCTGCCCGTTGATGAGCCATAGGCAATACCAGTCCGCCCCTGGGTCAAAACCGGATCATCAATCAGCCCGGCCTGAATCAACGCCAACTCTGTCGCCCGGGTTGACATCAGTGACACTCGCCCCATGGAGCGAATACGCTTCCGGGTATAGTGCTCAGGCAACACAAAATCATCGATAGGGGCACCCAATAGCGTATGCAAGCCAGAGTAGATTTGCCATTCTGGCATGTGGCGCACTGCATTTTTATAGCCTAACAGCCGACGGGACACTGCTTGCCAATCCTCACCAAAGGCGGTGACGCCCCCCATTCCGGTAATCACTACACGGCGTGTCATAACATCCCTCCATTGATAGAGATAACCTGGCGGGTAACATAACCGGCAATATCAGACATCAAATAACTCGCCAACCCAGCGACTTCTTGCGCTTGCCCGATACGCTTCATGGGAATCATCGCCATCGCCTCTTGTAATGCAGCCTCTTCCATCTCAATCATGCCGGTATCAATCAAGCCCGGCGCAATACAGTTCACCGTAATTTTGCGTTTTGCCAATTCAACGGCCAGTGCTTTGGTCGCACCAATAATCCCTGCTTTAGCGGCACTATAGTTAACCTGCCCACGGTTGCCCATCAGGCCAGAAACGGAAGAGAGGGTAATAATACGACCACCTTGACGTGTAGCGATCATTGGCATCACACAGGGGTGAATCACGTTATAAAAGCTGTCGAGATTAGTGTGGATTACCGCTCCCCAGTCATCGCCACTCAACGCGGGGAAAGCCCCATCGCGGGTAATCCCCGCATTGCTGACCACGCCATACCACGGGCCATGTTCTGCCATATCCTGTTCGAGGACCTCCTGACATTGCTGGCGGTTGGCCACATCAAAGCATAGCAAGCGCCCTTGCCCCCCAGCGGCGATCAGGGTCTCGCGTGTCGCCTCTGCGCCTGCGCGGTCCTGATGATAATGTATACCGACGATAAATCCATCTGCCGCCAACTGGCAGGCAATGGCACGCCCGATACCTTTACTGGCCCCCGTGACCAAAACTGAACGACTCATGTTGTAGATCCCTGATTAAAAAGTAATGTTAGCTCTTCCGGCGCGGGTTGAAAGGTATTTACACGGCCTGTCGCCAGCGTGTGATTTTCCACGCAGATGGTACAGTCAAAACTACCAAACCGTTGATCTTGCATCAGTAGCTTAACCTCAATATCCAGCACCGCACCGGCTGGCAAACTACCAGCGGCGCAGATCAACTCCCTCGCCCCCAGCACCATGCCAAGCGTGATACTTTGCTGGCCTTGTTGCTGACGATGCCAACCAGACCAAACGCCAATGGTTTGCGCCATCAACTCCAACGCATACCAACCTGGCAAGTTACCCTGACCATCAAGAAAGGGGGCCAATACGCTATCAGCTGTCACGGCGACCCGGCAATGTGCACTCTCCTCGCTGACACTCAACACTTCAGCCAGTAGTAACATGGGTGCATCATGTGGCAGGTAGTTCACTGGCAGTAAGTAATCACTCATGCCACTCTCCCCAGCAGAATACTGGCGTTATTGCCACCAAAGGCGAAAGAGTTAGACAAAATAACCGGACGCGCCAGGGGGGCTGCGGTATGTAATAGACCGCAAGGCGGTAAATCGGGATCCAGCGGTGAACGACTGAAATCCTGGGGTGGCAATGGTAGATTCTGTAATAGAATCAGTGCGCTGATAGCCGCTTCGGTGATGCCGGCGGCTCCCAAGGTATGCCCGGTTAAATGCTTGGTCGAACTGCAAGGCACTCCGGTACCGAACAGATCATGTACCACTTTGGATTCAATCTGATCATTAAGTAATGTGGCCGTGCCGTGCAGATTAATATAACCCACGTCCGCAGGTTGTAGACCCGCCTGCTGCAACGCCTGTTGAATGGCGCGTATGGCCCCCTCTCCTTGTGGGTGTGGTGCTGAAATATGGTGGGCATCGCTCGACTCACCTACCCCCAGCACGGCAATCGATTGTGGTTCACGCGTCAGTACCATCAGTGCTGCACCTTCACCAATGGTAATGCCGCAACGGTCACGGCTAAACGGCTGACAAAGAGTAGTAGAAAGCGACGCCAGACTATCGAACCCGTTAATCGGCATCCGGCTTAAGGTATCAGCCCCACCGACAATCGCCATATCCGCCAAACCTGCTTCGATCAACCTGCACCCACTGATGATCGCCCGGGCGCTGGAAGAACAGGCGGTGGAAAGCGTAAATGCCGGGCCACTCAATCCTAGCCAACGGCTGAGAAAGCGCGACGGGTCACCCAGTTCTTGTTGCGCGTAATGCCAACTTGAACTCTCTTCACCATTGAGCCGCAGATTAACGTACTGATCACCTTCATCCAATCCAGACGTGCTGGTACCCAACACCACCGCGATGCGCTCAGGACCAATAGTCCGTATCGCCTCATCCACCACCGGTTGAATTTGTGCCAGCGCTGCCAATAGCAGTTGATTATTGCGGCTACGATGGGGGGCAAAACTGTCGGGAATCGGCGGTAATTCACCATCAACACCCCCTAACACCACTGGCAGATCATTCTGTAACCAACCCGGGCGCGGACGCATACCTGGCGCAACACCGCGCGTCAGGTTGGCCGCAATCTCCGCGTTCGATTGTCCTAAGGCGTTAATCATGCCGATAGCAGAAATGTAAATCATATCAGTCGCCCAAATATTGAATGCCGATGTGATATTTAAAGACATGCTGCCTGATGCTAATAGGCTCACGTTTGCCTTTACGCTGTAAATAGGTGATTTCAGTGACCAGTTTGCCGCTGGCATTGCGCAACTCACGCTTATCCCCTTGATCAACCAGGGTCCAGCCTTTGGGTAATTGCTTCTGCCAGGCACTAATCGGCCAATGGCTGAGCATCACATCAGCTAAAACCTGACTGGCTGGCGGCAATTGTGGCACTACTAACGCCTGCTCGGTATGGATGCCATTATGGTCATAGGTGAGCAGGAATAGACGGATCCCCACAGACGAGAGACCTGCCAACGTAATTTGGTTGGCATCAGCGTTCAACATCACCAACAAAGACTGGGTTTGTCCGTTAAAACTGCCCGTCAGCAACTGTTGAGAATTCACTTCTGGCGTAATGCCCGGAGCCGGTAGCGTCACCCGCACACCAGGCTCAAGCCACGCCTGTGGGGCGGAGCTATCCGCAGGGCCGGGGGAATGGCGACAACCACTCATTAACAACACCCCAAGCAGCATAACCGTATACCAAAGGTGGTTCTTTCTCATTTTTTTCTCTCTTTTCGGTCAGGCATGGCTAATGGGGAAAGCAGAAAAGCAGTAAAGATCCCACTCACCAACACCATCCCAAAGTTACTAATTGCTTGTGTGGTACTAAAAACCAACATGCCTAGCGTAAGTAATGTAGTCATCATCGCCAGCGTGATCGCCAGCAATGAAGTCACCGGCGTACCCCGTGGATTACTGAAAAACAGGGTGTAGTTAATACCGATCCCCAAAACCAGCACCAGTGCCAATAACGAAAACAGGTTCACCGCATGACCACTCAAGGATAAAACAGCCAGCCCACAACTGAGGGACAGCAACGAAGGTACCAGGCTGACTAATCCTTTACGCCACCCCAGACGTATCATTGCGCCGCAGGCAATCACCGCCAGAGCCACCAGCAACAAACCAGCGAGCAGCGTGCGATAGAGCGCAAAAAGTTCGTTGAAGGTGCTTTTACGATCAACCCACGCCACGCCCTCCTGCTTTGCTGCCAATGCCTTCAATGCGGTACTGTCTGTCACACCATCAACCGGAACCAACACACCACTTTCACCGTTTGACAGCGTTAACCACATCAAACGCCACCCCTCACTGGCAGGGCTAGCAAGCCATTCATCAACTGTGACCGGCATCGCCTGCAATGCCGGGGTGATTGCCGTCAACCCCGCACTTTGCAGCGCACGGACGGTGGCTGGTGCCGCCTCACTTAACAGGGTGAGATCCTGTTGCTGACGAACCAGCGAATTCAGTGGGAGCAAGCGAAACCCAGTCAGCGTTCCCCCCTGACGAGCCTGCTCCAAAACCGGAGTCAATGCCTCAAGGCGTTCCAAAACTTGTTGCGAGGTTGCCCCATAAACCACAAACCATTTCTGATCGACGCTTTGCCCTGTCAGGTAGGTAATCTGCTTTTCCTGCGCCAGAATCCCCTGCGGCAGCGCTTGCAACTGAGCAATATCATCATCAAACCGCAATGTCGCGATACCTGCCAATGAAACCACCGCCAGGAGCACAGGCAAGGCCCACGATAATTTTTGCTTACGCCGCCAAAACGCCAGCCAGCGCAGTAGTAGTGTCATAGCCGGGATGGGCCTGACCGGCAATCGCTGACATAACCAAGGGTGCCAGAAAAGTACCGTCAAACAGGAGGCGCTCAGCCCTGCCACGGCAAACACCGCCATCTGGCGAATCCCCGGAAAGGGCGCCAACATGATAATCAGATAGGCGATGACGGTCGTCAGCAATGCCAACAACAGCGCTTGACGAACTTTATGCAAACTTTGCCAGGGTGACACTTCGCCGCCATGGACCATCCGCTCAGTGAGATAGTAGAGCGTGTAGTCAGCGGAGATGCCAATAATGCTCATACTCATCACCAGCGTCATCAGGTGCAGTTCGCCAAAGAGCAACAATGTAGCGACGACCCCGGCCAACGCCCCAATACCTACCGAAAGCAGGCACAACAGCAGAGGGCGCAGTGAACGAAAAACCACAACAATCAGCAAGATGACGCCGAGGATCGTCGCTACCCCCAAGGTAGAGAGGTCGCTCTTCGCTTGTTGGCTGGCATAATCACTGTAAAACACCGTGCCACGTGAAAGCAGTTGTGCCTGTGGATACTCTGCCTTTAACTGGTTTTCCAACCTATTAAGCGTGGACACCACCTGGTGGGTCTGCTGCATATCAAACGACGAGTTGGCTAACTCACCATGCAGCAAATACCAGTAATTCCCCTCATCATCCTGGGTGACCAACCAGCCATCCATCAGTCGCAAACGCTGGCTATTTTGGGCCAATGCCAATTGCGAGCCGCGCATGAGCATCAAGGGATCATTTTGTAACTCTTTACCGCTCACCCCTGAAAATGCAGAGTAGAGTTGCGAGAGGATCCACTGAGCCTGGGCTTCCCCCCCATCCTGTAAGCGTTGACGTGTCGCACTGTCGAGCAAGCCATTACGATGACGCCAATAAAAGTCCCCCCAAGCCTGCTGGCTAGTCGCATCCATCGGGCCTTTGAGTTCCTTCACCCCCTTGGATTGCTGCAACAGTGTGAGCCAGTATTGCGCGACCTGCGGGTTAGCCTGTTTACCCGGGCTGACTAACCAAACCAGTTGTTTATCCAGCCGCTGCATAAAGCCGTCATTCAGTGCTGGGGGGATAGTCCCCAGGGTCTGCTTGGGCAACATGGCCAGCACACTGCTGTTGATACGCGTTTGTGGCAACATGACCAGCAAGGTACCCAGTAAAACCAGACAAAGGGCTCCCCATAACCACGCCAAGCGTTTAGCGCTAGTGTGCAGCAAAACGTTGGTTCTCATCATGGGTCAAGCTATTGGGGGTCAGCCGATGTTGGGAGAAGATAATCGTTGTGCGATCACCCTGTTTATCGTTCAGTTGGATGGTTTCCAGATAGTGCTGCCCGGACAGCTCAAGGGTGGCAAAAATTTTATCCAACGGGGTGGTGACAGGCGTTAGCTTTAACATCCAGCGGCCTTCACCTTTATCCTGGAAATCAATTTGGAAGTTTTGCTCCAATACTTTTCGATCAGCCTGAAATAGCGCGCGCAACAGATGGTTGAACTGGAACATCTGAGGGTTATTTTGTGCCGTAATCACCTGTGGTGCCTGGCCGTTAATCACTTGCACCATACGCGCGTCATCCAGTATCAGCGTCATGACAAACGGCGTTTTCTGATCCCATAACAACCCTTGTTCACGGGCAATGACCATTTCACCTTGCGAGCGCAACGGCTGTGGCAGGCCTTTGATACTGCGAGTCTGATCAAAATGAGCCCGCACCACCGGTTGTTCGGTAAAACGCTGCTGCAATTCATCCAGCGTGACAGCACTAACCCACGGAGTGAACAGCAGAATAAATAGAGGCCAGTACTTCATGGTGTCACTCCCATTCGTTCAAACAGAATTGCCGGGCAGACAAAACACATCTCCCCACTCTTTTCTTCTACCGCCACCTGAATGGTGTAACCGGTAGTGGTACATTTGCCGCTAGCTGCATCAAAAATCTGATAGTCAATGCGCAAACGGTTTTCATATTCTGTTAAGCGGGCACAGACACGGATCCGCTGTTCAAAAGTCAGGATGTTGCGGTACTTCACCCGAGTGTCCACCACTGGCCAAAGATAACCCGATGCTTTCATCTGCCGATAACCATAATCAAACTGGTTCAGTAATGCCTCGCGGGCAATTTCAAAGTAGCGAAAGTAGTTACCGTGCCAAACCACCGCCATCATATCGACATCATGGAAGGGCACTGAAAGCTCTACTTCAGCAGTAAAACGGGGATCGTTGAGCACCCTTTACTCCTTATCAACAGGTTGGTCAGGAAGTTGCCAGAAATCGAAAAAATTAAACCAATCGAGCGGCGACGCCAGCGCATAATGTTCCAGGCGCTCCGCATAGCGATCAACCGCTTGTTGCAGTGCTCCCTGGCGGTCCGCACGTGGTAACAGTAACGGGTTGGCGAAGGGTTCACAGTGTAAATACAGTTTCCCTTGCTGACGCAGGGCAAAAACCAGTAATACTGGGCAGCGCAAGACCGACGCCAGAATAAAAGGCCCCTGAGGAAAAGGGGCCGGACGCCCCATAAAACGGCTCCAAACCACACGCCAGTCACCACCCCGTTGCCGGTTAACTGCGACACGATCGCCAACAATGGCAACCCATTCACCACAGTCCAGCTTCTCTTTCAGCAATATGGCACTCTCAGGGCCGAGATGATTAACCGGGATCAGATTCAACCCTGCCTGTGGAGCCATCTCTGCCATAATCTGTTTGAAACGTTGCGCGTTATCAGTAAACACCAACGCATTGATGGTCTTACTGCCTTGTTGTTGAGCCAGAGCACGACAGGCTTCAACATCCCCTAAATGTGACACCAACAGCAGCTTTCCCGTTGGTGAAGGAACATCCAGGGTAACTTCAGCCCCCGGTGCAAAAATAACATCCCGCCCCAATTGCAGCTCGCCTCGCCAACTGGCGATTTTGTCCAGCATGGCGTCACCAAAGCGCAAAAAATGTTGGTAGCTATTGCAACCGGCTGGGATCGGGCGCTCACGCTGGGTTAATTCATACCTCACTCGCTTGAGCCAGTTTTGCGAAGCCCGGCGTGCCTGATGTGCACCAAGCCAATAAGCGGCCACGACCGGGTAGAGTAACAGTGAAAATGCTTTACGCCCCAGCAGTCGCCAGACAGTAAGCATGAGTCGCATCCCCCATAGCCCCTGGACCTCCTTTTGCTGTGCCCAGTGTGAGCTGGAACGGCGCAATAGCAGCGCTGGGATTCGTGGCAGCATGCCGAAGAACAGACGAGTATGCATCAGTGAAATACGGCAGTTATCTTTCAATGCATCAAAGTGCGACAGACCATCCTGCGGATAGGTGACGCGAGTGGGGACGAAATAACTACGGTTACCTTGCCAGTAGAGCCGCACCATCACTTCAGTATCAAAATCCATCCGTTTACCCAGGGCTACCTGCTGTGCTAATTGCAACGTAGGCGCCAGCGGATAAACGCGAAAACCGCACATGCTATCTTTTAACTGCAAAGAGAGAGTTTCAATCCACACCCAGACATGGGTTATCCAGCGGCCATAACGACGCGAACGTGGGATTGAATCGTCATAAATCGGTTGCCCGGAAATTAACGCACTGGGATGCTGCTGTGCCAACGCCATCAGTTTAGGAATATCTTCAATGGTGTGTTGCCCATCCGCATCTACCTGAATCGCGTGGGTAAACCCCTGTTGAAAAGCCTCTTCCAGCCCACGAATTACCGCAGTCCCTTTACCGGAATTGTGAGCAAGACGTACCAGCGTCACATGAGGATAACGCCCCACCAAATGTTCAAGCTCTTGGCGTGTCGCTTCATCACTGCCATCGTCCACCACAAAGCAGGGCAAACCAAAGGGCTGCAAACGTGTCAACACGCTAGCCATCATGGCTCCGTGATTATAACAAGGGATCACCACACAGAAATGGCAGGCTACGGGGGTTAGCGACATAGCAGTTAATGACATGGCAGTTAACGACATAGACGGATCTTCCCACTGCTGGCAGTCTGCCGCGCGTCACCATCATGACGTTGATAACTGAAGGTTAATACTTGCCGCTCTTGCTGCCAGTTAAGCAGCAACGTCACTCTATTTTCCGGCAGCAAAGGGGCTTGAAACTTAACGTTCGATATACTGTGAAAACGAAAACCCGGTGCCAGCAGCGTAGTGGCGTAATGCATCACCCAATTTAATTGAGCAACACCAGGCAACAGTGGCTGGGCAGCAAAATGACCCTTAAACCAGAATGAAGCCGGGTCAAGCCACAGGACGATTTCCGCTTGTGATGCCTGCAACAAATGACTTTCAATTTCATGTGGTTGCATGAAAAAGCTCCTGTAATTGCGCATAGACACGCTTATTCATACTGTTGACCGGTATCTCATCGATAATACGCCAGTAACGGGGAACGGTAACTGGCTCTAACCGAGGCAACAACGCACGACGCCACTCAAGTTCCTGTGCCGCCTTACTACGCTGTTGCCATTGTTGCCGCATAGGTTCATCCAGCACCAGCAGAGCACCAATCCCCTGACGACCACCGCAACTCACTGACAGAGCCACCGCCTCCTTCACCCCTTCCAGTTCCAGTAAGCGTTGTTCAATCTCGTCCAACGAAATTCGCTTCTCTTCAATCTTCACGACACGGCCACAGCGCCCCTGCAAACGGAACAAGCCGTTATCATCAAACTGCAAAATATCATCAAGCAACTGGCCCTGACTGTCGGGTATTAGGGGGGAAATAGCACGAAACACCTCACCATCGGCGTGGATCTTTACCCCCGGGAAGCATTGCCAAAGGATATCCTCCTGCTGGCGATGGCACCACGCCATAATCCCGGTTTCAGTACTGCCGTAAATTTCGTCAGGCCATACTCCCAACCAATGGGCAGTTTGAACCACATCTTCCCATGGCAGGACCCCACCAGCGGAAAGCACCATCGCTACCGATGGCGGTGTCAGTTGATGATCCAAACGTTTTAAAAAGGCCGGGCTGCTGATAAACACATAGCGATAGGCAGGATTCAACGCGGCCAACTGCTCGGTGTAATAGAGCATCGCCGCATGCAGCGGCAACCCTAACGCCATGGGCAGAAAGATGCGGAAGGTGAGCCCATAAAGATGCTGTGGCACCACAGAGGCGACAACACGGCAGCCAGCAAGGCGTTCAGCAAAGCGGTCCGCCAATAATAGCGCTTCACGATCCAGGCAGGTGATAGGCTTAATGACTCGTCGCGGCTGCCCGGTGGAACCAGAGGTAAATAACTCGACATAAGCTGACGGGTCAATCGCGGGTAATGGCTCACGCTGTTCAGCCTGTTGATTAGCAGAATGAATGACAACGGTTGGACCACCCCAGGTCAGCATGCGGTCTGCCAATACGCCATTAAACAGAGCTTGTTGTTCCTCTAGCAGCGAAACACGGCTATGCCCTGGAATAATGGGTGTTTTCCCTGCATGCAGCATCGCTAATAATGCGACGATAAATAAATAGCTGTTTTCAAAACAGAGCGCCCAGCGTTGACCCTCGTGCTGTTGCAGGGTGTTCACCAACAGCGTGACATCATAACGCAGATGCCCCAGGGTCCAGGTCTGTTCGCCCAGCCAGGCAACCGGTGTGTCATCCGGACGAGGTGCACTCAACCACTGTGCCAGAGGAAGCGGCTTGATCATGGGGCGGCTCGTTTTATCACCTGGCGGCGTACCAGCCATTCGCCCATCATCAATATTCCCATCAGCACATAGGCTATCATGCCGTTCCAAGTCGTCCATAACCACATCTCACCATATAAAACGGTAAATAGTGCCATTGCACCATTTAAAATAAAAAACACGCACCATATTTGCGTTACCTTGCGGGTATAACGCACTCCCTCTGGGGGGAGTTCCGGTGCCTGCAAACGTGCCAAGCGCTCAACCAGCGGCATTGAACTCCATAGTGAACTGCCGAATAACACCAGCATCACCAGATTCACCATCACGGGATAAAACAACAACAGCTGGTGCGCTTGCAGCAGATAGCTCAAGATGCATAAGGCAACCCCCGCCGAAACAACGCTTTGTATCACCAGGCGCATCGGGCCAATAGTCTGGCGGACCTGACAAACTCGCAAGATCAGCAAAAAAACCATCAGCGGCACTAACCAACGCAGACCGTTATAGGTCAAACCAAACCAGATAAGAAATGGCCAAGCCAGCAGCATCAGCGCTGTAATCAGTTGTATACCCCGCTGCAAACGGTAACCACCCATAGGGAATATTATTCTCGCAGCAGGTTTTCTACCGCATCCACCACATCCTGCACGGTACGGACGGATTTAAAGGTTTCAGGCTTGATCTTTTTGCCGGTTTTCTTTTGCAGATGCACGATCATGTCAACCGCATCAATACTATCCAGCTCAAGATCCTCATACAGACGGGCCTCTGGCTTAATATCATCAGGGGAAATTTCAAATAGTTTACCTAGAAGATCAGATACTTCCTGATAAATGGCATGTTGTTCTGTCATAGCGGATGGGCTCTTAAGCGCGTTGATTGTGGATGAAAGAAGCCAGCGTCGCCACAGAATAGAAATGCTGACGCATCTCTTCACTCTCTGCGGACAACACGATGCCGTATTGGTTTTTCACCATCAGCCCCAACTCCAGAGCATCGATGGAGTCCAACCCCAGACCTTCACCAAACAGTGCCGCGTCAGTATCGATATCATCAGGCGACAGCTCATCCAGATTCAATGTATTGATAATCAGGTTTTTTATTTCAAGATAGAGAGCTTGCATTATTATTTTTCCTTGCAACGAAATTATTCCCATCACCAATCACACCGCAGAGATTGGGGTTACCCGCGTTTACCCGTATCACTGACTGGTGCCAGCTCATCGGAGTTCCCTCGGATACCCTCTACCTGCAGCTTGATTGAGCTTGGGTATAGTCCTGGTGATAGTAGATGCAAAATATGCTGGTTGAGCCGCCTGGCAGCCAGTGCCGGTTGCGGTGATTTTGCATCAATAAATTGTTTAATCGGTATCCGCTCACCCACTGCCACCTGAAACAGGGGTTTTCTGGGGGGGATGTCATACCATCTGCTTTGCTTATCAAGCAGATGCTCACTGCAGCGGATCACCACCACACGTAAATCACAACCGCAGCGCACAGCGATATTGGCGGCACCTCGCTGCAACACCATCTGCTCCCCCTGACGTGTGCGTGTCCCCTCGGGGAAAATCAGGATAGTATCCCCCTGGGCAAGGCGCTGCTGGCTGGCTGGGAGTAACTCATCCGCCTGACTATTAATCAGATAACCTGCCGCACGGATCACCCCACCAATAAACGGATTGCGCAATAATGAACTTTTTACCAGGCAGTCTGTTTCCGGCATCACCGACGCCAACAGCACATAGTCTATCAAGGTCGGGTGGTTGGCGACTATCAGACAACCACGTTCCTTGCGCAGTAGCTCAAGACCATCAATGCGATAGTCAAGTACCCCCAGCACTTTGGCCGTCGACAGAAAAAAGCGAAAGCTGGTAGCAATACTGTAGCGAGCCAGGCTACGCCGCTTGGCCTCATTGCGATACAACACCAGCAGCAGATTAAACCAAACCAGCGACAGCAATAGCCCGCCAATACCAAACAGCACAAAGCACCACCCGGTCATAACCAGCCGCCAAAGCCGGTTTATGCGCGCGTACAGGGGATTCATGCCCGGCTCCAGTGCCACATCAATCTCTCCCCTGGGATCGAAAACAGCGGCACAGCACTTAAGTAATGTTGCAAAAACTGCAAGCTTTGTGGCAATGCAGGTTCTTCCCCGTACTCCACCGCCTGACTGGTACATTGCAACGTTTCTCCACGCTCAAATACCATGGCCACTGCATAAGCCCAGGTCGGCATCTGTTCAGGCAGGCTGTCATGGTAAAACTCAGGTAACATACCGTCAAAATCCACCATTAATACCCGTTGATAGCCTGCCTGTAATAGACAAGTCACTTCACACAACCCTTGCTGAAAAGTATCGATACCGGCAGCCAATGAGGATGAAACCAATGGTTGTTGAGCCGCAATAGTCAAATGCCCTACTGCCGAATTATGCACCGAGGTGGTGAAGTCACTGGGAGAGACCGGCAACTGCTCCGCCAGGGCTGACAAGATGCGATAATTGCGTTCCAGTTCACCATGACGGCTGGTGTACAGCACAGCATCAATTTGATGGCGGCGTAACATCGCCAAGCCACACTCCACCGCCAATCGACTACCTGATGCCAAGCGACGTGCCGTCATCATTGAAAGCTCGCTTAGCTTCGCCTGTGGTTCTGAGGGCACAATAGCATGGGGCTGCTGCGACCACTGATACCACTGCGCTGCCTCGCTCAAACCAGGTGCCCTGGCCTGCCAGTCAATAATATTTAAAGCCAATTTCATCTAAGTAAGCGCATCCGCAATCAATAGGTGACTCTGAGAGAGTGACAGGGAGTCAGTGCAACAAAAATGCTGCCATTTTATTAAAATTTTTGACATATCAGTAAAGTATGTCCAATTCCGAGGTTATCAACGCGTTTCTCTAGCCGAAAACCAGCCATTTCGAGGTAATGACAAAACTTCTCTACACTATAAAAACGGCTATTCCCGTTAGCCATACAAGTGAAATAGAGCGATGACGCATTCAAGCTGAATGCTGCGGCCTCAAATTTTTGTGCATCCCAGAAGAGTTCCATAATACACAACCGAGCGCCGGGTTTCATCACACCCGCAACGCGGTTCAGAATGGCAATAATTTGTTCTGGTGAGAAACAGTCAAGGAACTGACTCATCCACCAGATATCGGCTTCGCCAGGTAATGGGGCATCACCCAGCATATCTACCGCATGGAAACCGATGCGATGAGATAATCCCGCCGCTTCAATATTCTCGCGAGCCAATGCAATTTGCTGTGGTAAATCTAATAATGTCACGGAGACATCATTATCATGCTGGCAGCAACGGAGCGCCCACTTACCTGTATTGCCCCCCACGTCGTATAAAGAGCCCGGTTGATAGGCAAATATATGTGGCAATACTGCGTCAAACGCGCCGTCTGAATAGTAATGATCAAAAGCGAACCAGCTTTCACGCGCCGCATGAGGTAATTGTGATAAGGCCGGATAAATGGTTGGCCACTCACCAAATACTTTTAAGCCTGTTGGCTTTCCTGCTTTAAGTGCATCTTCTAAAGAGAATAACCCCTGATAGCAAACATCTTGGGTGAAATCCATATTCACACGGGTCATGGTATCGTGAAGCAGAAAATGGCCAACCTTGGCAATATAGTAATGCTCCTCTTTACAGGTCACAATACGCCCACTGAGCCCCATATCCAGTAACACGCTGACTGCATATTCATTAATATTACTGTTATTGGTGATATCTCGCAGAGTGGCTCCACGCCTTCCTTGTTTATCGAGATAATCCAGTACACCTGTATTGCGTAAACAAAGTGCCGTTTGAAACAGCATAGGTGCAAAAGCAATTCGTTGTGCCTCGGTAATGGCATCGAGGGCACTGAGCTTATCATGCTCATACATTTTTCACGCAATCCCTTAAGCTGGTCTCGCTATCTTTCAAATTGCCTGTGCGTTAACGGTACTCAGCCTGCCACCAGGTCATTTATCCCCTTGGTGACTCTTTAACTTACAGCAACTGACATGATTTGGAGTCTATCCCCATCACCATTAAAGCCGCAGCGATGTTGACTGCAACTTGAATGAGTCTGGATATAAAAAATAGTTTCATTGGGCCACGACCGACCCAATGTTAATCAACACTAATAATTATAATCCAGCACCTGCTGACAGGTTCAACTGAATATCTTTATCGAGATTGAGTACCCAACGATTATAACTCTTATGAATCTTACCACCGGAGGATTGCAAATTGAGGCTACTGACATAGTTAATGGAATAGCTGGTTGCCGTATAATTAATGCGAATTTCTGCAACGTGGTCACGTGCTTGCTGGCGGCCATTAATGACACCTGGACTGACTTGCGTCATGATCCACTGACGTTGCTGCCCCGCTTTTAGAATAGCATCTCTTACCTGAGTTTCAGTATGGCCTGCAGTTACCGTACTGTGAACTTGAACTACTGGCGCAGTCCGTGCACAACCTGCCAGAGTAACTATTACAGTGAGAGCGACACACCATTTTAAGAATTTTCCCATAATACAATCTCCATTTTTGATTATTTGAGCCCAACCTCAATGCAATCAAGATATTAATCTCAGCATCTGAAAATGATGGGTTAAGAACAATGTTAAGAATTGGTTAAGTTGAGGCTATTTCACTGAAAATAACGGTTCACAAGACCATCGAGACAGGCCGTATCCCTTGCCACACCAAAGTTCCCGCGCGAACTTTACACAATCACTTTATCAGGTTCAAGCTCTGAGTCTGTTTAAGTTGAATAATAAAAGATACTTTATTTGTGTAATAGAATATGAATATCGAATTTTATTCGACACAAGAATGTCTGTTATAACCATGGTTTTATATATAACACCCTACATATTTATCATGGTTATACTGAGGCGCTTGAAAGAAGCTCGATGACGAGCTCCGTCCTTAGAGCTCGTAAGGTTACTGTTTACCGGTAATTTGAAGAAATCAGGATAGTGCTTGACTACCCTACTCGCTAAAACCGGGCTCGCTTCAATCACGCATCGCCAAGGCCTTATCTTTAGCTAGGAGAAACGGCCTAAGATAGGCAACGGTATTGGATAGCGGGATAACATCATCGCTTAAGTTAATATTCAACACTGTCTTGAGATATTCACGCCGCTGGGTGATACGCGCCCAAAGCTGCGGGTATTCCTGCCTGATGTTGGCCTGGAGTTCAGCATCGGCCACCGCCACACACTCCTCAGCGCTGACACCGGTATACCCCGCGACGGATGGAATGATATCAATCTGTAACATCATGCCACTACGGATTTGCTCTTCCGATAATGGATAGACAGGGGAAGACATCCACTCCTCATCCGCCACCAAGTGCCCTGGGTTGAGATGCCAACCATAATCCTTCTTAGGCAACACCTGCTCAATCAGGGAATAAAGTTCACCGCCTTTCATACCGATATGAATATTCTCCAACCAGGTCGCCACTGCACGGTAGTAAGGCTTGGCTACCCTTGCCAGATAGTCACTTTGGTTGGCGGGCAATTCACTTTCATCAGCGATAGCAAAGCCGGTTCGACTGGATAATCCCCCTTTATACGCCGTAGTCAACGACAGCGGGTCACCTTGCTGGATCACTTTGTGAGTGGGATAAAAGTTGGCATGTTCAAAACGACGCCCGGTGGCAGCAATGGTGACCACCGTATTATATTGCCCCTCGGCAGTGAGTTGTTGCCCTAAATCGCTCTCTTTAACGCCCACCGCAACGCTATTCATCGCCGCCATAATGCAAGTGGAAGAGAGGTTGGCACCGTACTCGTAGTGTGCGAGTTCATTAGCATTATTGGTGGTCCGGGCTCCCGCTTGTCCACCAATAAACAGGGGGATGGCATTGACCAATGTGGCCCCCGTAGCCAGGCTCTTTTTAACGGATTCAACGATAAAATAAGGGAGATCAAACAGTGTTTCCTGGTTGCCTATTTTGCCGGTAAACATTTTCCAACCTACTAAACCGACTTTCTGTTTATTCCCCAAACCGGCGGCCACAAAGAGCTCATCGAGCGGCTTTTCGTGATCCATCGGCTGGTTCGGCAAAGAGAAATAAGGACAAAGCAGCTGTTGCACCGGTAAACGCGCATGTTGTGCCATTTTCAGGTTTTCATTCCCTAAAATAATGGTCGCTTTACCGTCAGCTTCCAATAGCAACAGGGCCTCTTCAAAGCGCGGTACAAAACCGGTCAAATATTCAAAGTTACCGCCATGCTCTTTATCAGCGTAAATCAGCAGCGCATCAAAATTTTCAGCTCTCATCCTCGCCAGCACTTTATCACGGCGTGCAGCCATCGTTTCCGCCGTCAGCATGACGGGGGCCACCTGCGGAAAAGTGGCAGGGGGGACAACCGAAACCAACTCAACACGTTTTGTCTTCATTTACCCTAACCTCATGGTTAACTATTTTTATCGCGGCTTTTACTGCGGCTGCCAACTGGCCCTAGCACCTGCACCGCCCGACCTGCCCACAAAATATGATGATCATTATACCCTACCAATCGCGATGCTGGTTTGCAGATAATCAACAGTGAGCATCACTGAATCGCTGAGAATCCCCTAGCCATAACCTCTTTCACCCGCTCACACCAGGCTAACGGAGGTTGTTTGTTAACTGGGGTCGCCGGGCAATGGGATCAGCATCACCAGCTTCAACCCATGGTGTTCAGCGGGATAAAAAGTCACTTGCTGATAATGCAGGATGCCTTGCTGCGGATGAGTAAACGTTCGCTCGCCCCCTTCACGGGCCAGCACATCCTGCTGCCGCCACCAACGGTCAAAAAATTCGCTGTGTTGTGTCATGTGGCGTACAAAGGCGCGTATTTCTTCAGTTCCCTGATGGTGACTGGTTTCAGCACGAAATTCAGCAACCACACGCTGGGCGCGCTCCTCCCAATGCGTGACCAATTTCTTTGCCTGGGGGTGGAAGAACATAAAATGTAGCAGGTTTGGTGTATTGGCTTGTTGCAGCCAATCGCCAAACAAGGCTTCAGCCTGTTGATTCCAGGCCACCATATGCCAGGTGAAATCGAGCAGATAACAAGGCACCATCATTTGATGCACGCTTTGCAGCACGATGGGGTTAATGGTGTCCTGATGCAGTTCCAACTCGGGATCAGCGATACGCGCCAGCGTAAATAAATAATGGCGTTCGGCATGGTCAAGTTGCAACGCTTTGGCAATGCGAGCCAAGGTTCCAGGGGCAATAGCCACCTCGCGCCCTTGCTCAATCCAGGTGTACCAAGTGGTACTGATTCCACTGATTTGTGCCAGTTCTTCACGACGTAAACCGCTAGTACGGCGGCGTGGAGCGGTGGGTAAGCCTAACATTTCAGGCGTTACCCGTTCCCGGCAGGCGCGCAGAAAAGCCCCTAGGGCTTTAGGGCCGGATAAATCATCTGATTCCATAAACGGGTACCTCTTATACTAGGATAAATGCTCATATTGTACCCGTATAGTGAATTAATTATAGTCATGATCACCATCAGGTACTTGGCCCCCATCATCGTATGACCAAGACCATGCAAGATAAAACCTCGTGAATAACGGCAAACTAATAACGGGAATAAATATGAACAACAATAATAGCCACCAGAACGCTGTGGAACGTCAATTCGGCGAACAGGCGCAAGCCTACTTAAACAGTGCCGTACATGCTCAAGGGAAAGATCTGCAACGTTTGTCGAACCTGCTGGAAAACTGTAACACCGCTCAATTGCTGGACTTGGGCTGTGGCGCAGGGCATGCCAGTTTCACTGCGGCAGCAAAAGTAGCGCAAGTGGTGGCCTATGATTTGTCGGCACAGATGCTAACGGTAGTGAGTACCGCTGCCGCAGAAAAAGGGTTGGCAAACGTTCGCGTGCAACAAGGGGTAGCAGAATCACTGCCGTTTGACGATGCCAGCTTCGATATTGTGATTAGCCGTTATTCGGCGCATCACTGGCATGATGTCGGCCAGGCACTGCGTGAAGTGAAGCGCGTGTTAAAACCCGGTGGTCGTGCCATCCTGATGGATGTAGTTTCCCCTGGGCACCCGCTGTTAGATGTTTATCTGCAAACAGTAGAAGTGTTGCGTGATACCTCACATGTCCGCGACTATTCACCAGGCGAATGGCTGAGCATGTTCACTGACGCTGGGCTGGTGGTGCAGCAGGTCACTTCAGACCGCCTGCCATTGGAGTTCACCAGCTGGGTGGCGCGAATGCGTACCCCGGAGCATTTCGTTACGGCGATTCAGGCGCTACAGCAAGGGGTAACCGCAGAGGTACAGCAGCATTTTGCCATCCAGGACGATGGCTCGTTTACCAGCGATATTATGATGTTTGAGGTGAACAAAAACCGCTAGCCTTATGGGTAAGGCCAGCCACTGCAGCCCCAGCAACTTGCTTGATGACGGATATACATTTGCCTATCGTGGTGTCGGGTCTGGGATCTGATTATGAAACGGGCTACACTCTTGCAGAAAGACACCCTATATACCCAAAATACTTCGAGTTGCTTGTAGGCGGCAAACGATGGAAGCCCCAGGAGCATAGATAACTATGTGACTGGGGTGACAGAGTACGGCTAACACCCAAGCAATTTTGAAGTAGGAAGGGTAGAAAAACTGATAGAGAGGCTAGAGCAACGTGGCTCAATACGTCTATACCATGCACCGCGTCGGCAAAGTCGTGCCGCCGAAGCGTCATATTTTGAAAAATATTTCCTTGAGTTTCTTCCCTGGGGCCAAAATTGGTGTGCTGGGCCTGAACGGCTCCGGTAAATCAACCCTGCTGCGCATTATGGCGGGCATCGATACCGATATCGAAGGGGAAGCGCGCCCACAACCGGGCATCAAGATCGGCTATCTGCCGCAAGAACCGCAACTCAATATGGCGCACACCGTTCGTGAGTCGGTAGAAGAAGCGCTGGCAGAAGTGGTGGGTGCGCTAAAACGCCTTGATGAGGTGTACGCACTTTATGCTGAGGAAGGGGCTGATTTCGATAAACTGGCCGCCGAACAAGGTCGCCTGGAAGAGATCATTCAAGCCCATGATGGCCATAACCTCAATGCCCAGCTTGAGCGCGCTGCCGATGCACTACGCCTGCCAGAGTGGGATGCCAAAATCGCCAACCTTTCCGGTGGTGAGCGCCGTCGTGTCGCCTTGTGCCGTCTGTTGCTGGAAAAGCCAGATATGCTGTTGCTGGACGAACCCACCAACCACCTTGATGCCGAATCCGTTGCTTGGCTGGAGCGTTTCCTGCACGACTTTGAAGGGACCGTGGTCGCTATTACTCACGACCGCTACTTCCTGGATAACGTGGCGGGCTGGATACTGGAGCTGGATCGTGGCGAAGGTATTCCATGGGAAGGCAACTACTCTTCCTGGCTGGAGCAGAAAGATGCGCGTCTGGCGCAAGAAGCCTCTACCGAAGCCGCACGCCGCAAGTCCATCGAGAAAGAGCTGGAGTGGGTGCGTCAAGGTGCTAAAGGCCGCCAGTCTAAAGGTAAAGCGCGTCTGGCTCGCTTTGAAGAACTGAACAATACCGAATACCAGAAACGTAACGAAACTAACGAACTGTTTATTCCACCAGGCGCACGTCTGGGGGATAAAGTGGTTGAAGTTAGTCAGTTGCGTAAATCCTACGGTGACCGCGTATTGATCGACGATCTCTCCTTCGCGGTACCCAAAGGGGCCATCGTCGGGATTATCGGCCCGAACGGCGCCGGTAAGTCTACGCTGTTCCGCATGATGTCCGGTCAAGAACAACCGGATTCTGGCACCATTGTGCTGGGGGATACCGTTAAGTTGGCTTCCGTCGATCAGTTCCGTGACAGCATGGATAACGCCAAAACCGTTTGGGAAGAAGTTTCTGGCGGGCAGGACATTATGCGCATTGGCACGACTGAAATGCCAAGCCGCGCCTATGTTGGCCGTTTCAACTTCAAAGGGGTTGACCAAGGCAAGCGTGTGGGTGAGCTGTCCGGTGGTGAGCGTGGCCGTCTGCATCTGGCCAAACTGTTGCAAGTTGGCGGTAACGTATTGCTACTTGACGAACCTACCAACGATCTGGATATCGAAACCCTGCGCGCACTGGAAAACGCCTTATTGGAATTCCCGGGTTGCGCCATGGTGATCTCCCACGACCGCTGGTTCCTTGACCGTATTGCTACTCATATTCTGGATTATCAGGATGAGGGTAAGGTGGAGTTTTTCGAAGGTAACTTTACCGAATACGAAGAGTATAAAAAGCGTACGTTGGGTGCCGATGCGTTGGAGCCTCACCGCATCAAGTATAAAAAAATCACCAAATAACCCCTGCTGGGGCGATTATCTTGCCCCACTGCCTATGACCAGCCCGTGTACTCCACGGGCTTTTTGTTTCTTCCCCCAATATCTCTGCCTATGTGCCCAGTGTATGACGTAAATCCTGGGTATATACTGTCGGCATTTATTGAAGGAGCGCACTATGTTAATCAAAGCTATCGCCGTCGACCCAAACAACCCAGCCCACTTTATTGAGATTACTACCGATCAACCTACCCCTGGGCAGTATGACCTGCTGGTAGAGGTAAAAGCGGTTTCTGTTAACCCGGTGGATACTAAGATCCATGCGGGTCTGCAAAAAAATGGTTTGCAACAACCACGCATTCTCGGCTGGGATGCCAGTGGTGTGGTGGTGGCTGTTGGCAGTAGTGTCACGGGGTTCAAACCGGGTGATGAAGTCTGGTATGCCGGGGATATTACCCGCCCTGGCAGCAACAGCACCTATCAATTGATTGATGCGCGCATTGCTGCCCACAAGCCGAGTAAATTGAGCTGGGCAGAAGCAGCGGCGATCCCCCTTACCGCGCTAACCGCCTGGGAAGCGCTGTTTGAACACCTGAATATTCAGCATGCTGAGGCAGGCAAAACGCTGTTAATTATCGGCGGTGCCGGTGGTGTTGGTTCTTTGGCTATCTCCCTGGCGGCATTGCGTAGCCAAGTGAAGGTGATTGCTACTGCCTCACGCCCGGAATCAATCGCCTGGTGCCAAGCGCGTGGTGCCGATCTAGTGGTGGATTATCGTGACCTGCAAAACAATCTGGCACAAGCCGGCATTGAACGGGTGGATTATATTCTGTGCCTGAACGATACCGATGCCCATTGGCAAAGCATCAGCAACTTGATCGCGCCTTTAGGCCATATCTGTAGCATTGTGGAAAACCGCCAGCCTCTGGACCAGAGTGCATTAAAAACAAAAAGTGCGGCGTTACATTGGGAGTTTATGTTTACCCGCAGCATGTTCACCACGCCGGATATCGCCCAACAAGGGGAGATCCTCAAACAGATGGCGCAGTTACTTGATGAGGGCAAATTGACCACCACCCTCACTGAAACAGTGACTGGGTTAACGGTGGAAACACTCACTGCCGCGCACCATAAACTGCTGGCGGGGCATATGTTGGGCAAGTTGGTGATTACTTACTAATATCCCGTCGTCAATCAAACCGCAGGGTTGTTGGCTGCGGTCTCTCACCCTAGTCACATAGTGGCCTATGCTCCTAGAGAGGCGAGCATACCATTCAGGCGCAGCGTGCTGCGCCGATGGTTTATGCTTAGCGTGCGATTGCAGGGGAGCCACTCAAACGGCTGGCATCCGCCGCTAACAGTTGCTGCACCAGTTCAACACAGCGCAAAAAACGCTCTTCATAGTCGCTGGATTCAACATGAACATATTCAATATTGTTTGCTCGCAACATCTCTTCCAGCAGATGTTGAAACTCTTTGCGGTCAACCGGGTTACCTAAGCTACGCAAGCCATCCGCCACCCAAGGGGTGTTGTTTTCCAGCAGGATCACCAGATCAAAACGGTATTCGTCGATCAACGCCTGCACAAAAGGATGGTCGCGCCCCTCATATTTCCGGCAAAACGCCTGAGTCGTGACAAAGTCGGTATCGATAAACGCCACTTTATTGGCATATTTCACCGCAAAATCCACATACTGAGCTTGCCCAAGGGCTATTTTGTCGTAATCGGAGTACTGCAGGGCCATCTCGTCACCACCTAGGTGCGAAAACACATAATCGCGGCCATATTCCCAGGCACTGGTGGTGTTGAAGATATTCGCCAACTTGTTAACCAGCGTTGACTTACCGCTCGATTCTCCTCCGAGTACCGCCACGGTACGCACAAAGAACGGTTTGACCTCTGTGGGGATATAATCCCAATAACGGAACGGATCCTGACGGATCTGTCTGCCGCTGATATTCATAAAGGAACGTTCAGGGTCCACCAGGATGGTTTCAATACCCAGGTATTCACGGTAACGGGGAGCATCCAACTCTTCACTGGAGTAGACAAAACCGGGCACAATTCCCTTCTGCTCCATAAAACGCTTTACGCCGTTGCTCCAGACATCCCAACCATGGGGATAAGGCTCAATCCCCTGCTCATCAAAAGAGTGAATACGGATATTTTTCTGATATTTAAAGGTTTGCAATAACCAACGTAAGCGGTCACTGACGGTCGGCTGCTGTGACATGGAACTGTTTTCAAACAACGTTCGGTCACGGGGTTCATCATGGCACAGGATCACATGCAGCTCATCAACCTGGCTGCAAGCACGTTGGATCAGGTAGATATGCCCGGTATGCAGTGGGTAAAATTTACCAAACACCACCCCCACTTTCTTTTCGCTATGGGGGAATTCCAACCCCAGAAAACGGTGCAACGCTTCCAGTTTCTGCGCACTCGGGCTTTTGATTTTATCGTTCAACAGTTGGCTGAGATAACCTTTGGTCATATTACTGACTTCAGCCACCTGTTGTAAGGTACAGCCCTTTTGCTTAATCGCTGCTTTCAGGTAATCGAACTGCCGCATCATTCCCTCTCCATGTATCCCCGTCACCAATCAAGCTGCAGGCGTGATGGCAATAACTTGAAACCTGACGAGTATAATATACTAAACAGAGTATGATTACGGCCTATTAAAACTCATCCAGAATACTCAAGGCATCCGCCAGTTTCTTGACCCCAAATACTTGCATATTAGCCAGTGGCTTTTTCGGTACATTGGCGTGCGGGACTATTGCTCGTTTGAAACCATGTTTGGCTGCTTCAGAAATACGTTCCTGACCACTTGGCACCGGCCGGATCTCCCCTGCCAACCCCACTTCCCCGAAGACCACTAAATCATTTGGCAATGGGCGATCACGAAAGCTGGAAACCAACGCCAATAACAACGCCAAGTCAGCACTGGTTTCACTCACTTTGACACCGCCGACCACGTTGACGAACACATCCTGATCGGACATTTGCAAACCACCGTGGCGGTGCAATACCGCCAGCAAAATCGCCAGACGATTCTGCTCCAGCCCCACCGCAACACGGCGCGGGTTAGACATCATTGAATGGTCCACCAGCGCTTGTATCTCCACCAGCAATGGTCGGGTTCCTTCCCATACCACCATCACCGAACTCCCCGAGGTCACTTCATCCCCCCGGCTCAGGAAGATGGCAGAAGGATTGCTCACTTCACGCAGCCCCTGCTCGGTCATGGCAAACACCCCCAGCTCATTGACCGCACCAAAGCGATTTTTATGGCTGCGCAAGGTACGGAAACGGGAATCGGCGTCACCATCAAGCAGTACCGAACAATCGATGCAGTGCTCTAACACCTTCGGGCCAGCCAGTGAACCATCTTTGGTCACATGGCCCACCATCACAATGGCGACACCGCGTGTTTTGGCAAAACGAGTAAGATAAGCCGCGGTTTCACGCACCTGCGCCACACTCCCCGGTGATGATTGGATATCCGCCATATGCATCACCTGAATCGAGTCGATCACCATCAGCCTGGGTTGTTCCTGCTCGGCAATCAGGCAGATCTGCTCAATGCTGGTCTCCGACAACATATTCAAACCACCGGTAGGCAGGCCAAGGCGGTGAGCGCGCATCGCGACCTGCTGCAAAGACTCTTCACCGGTGACATACAGGGTTTTCATCTGTTGGGAAAGTTTACACAGTACTTGCAACAGCAAGGTACTTTTCCCGGCCCCGGGGTTACCGCCGATAAGGATCGCACTACCTGGTACCACGCCCCCACCCAACACACGGTCGAACTCGACAAAACCACTGGAAAAGCGCGGCAGCTCTTCCAGACTGATGTCCGAAAGCTTCTGTACTTTGCTGATCCCGGTCTCCCCGGCATAACCACTGAAGCGCTCATTGCGAGCAGCCGAAGAAGAGACAGCAGCCAGACGCACCTCAGTAATGCTGTTCCAGGCATGACAGGCGCTGCATTGCCCCTGCCAACGCGGATAATCTGCGCCGCATTCATTACACACAAACGCTCGTTTGGCTGCTTTTGCCACAAGTTACCTCAAATCAAATTTCAAACTGCCGCTGAGGACACAAAATACGCCCATCAGGTCAGCATGGCGAATCGACACCTGCGCTTGCTCATAAACCTTGGGTTTGGCATGGTAGGCAATGCCCAACCCGGCAACCTGCATCATCTTCAGGTCGTTGGCACCATCACCAATTGCCACCGTTTGTTGTGGCGGGATCTGCAGCTTTTCAGCCAGTGCCTGTAGGGTATTGGCTTTATATTGCGCATCCACCACCGTCCCTAACACTTCACCGGTTAATTTACCGTCACGGATTTCCAATTCATTGGCCGCGACTTCAACCAGCTTCAACTTGTCACGCAGGTACTCGGCATAGTAGGTAAACCCGCCAGAGGCAATGGCGACATGCCAACCCAGTGCCTGCAGTTTATGGACCAGGCTGGTCAACCCTGGCATCAATGGCAGTTCATCCCGTACCTGCTTGAGAATATTGGCATCAGCACCTTTCAGTGTGCCCACTCGCTGGCGCAAACTGGCGGCAAAATCGAGCTCACCCCGCATCGCACGCTCAGTCACCTCGGCTACCTGCTCACCCACCCCCGCCAGCTTGGCAATTTCATCAATGCATTCAATCTGAATGGCCGTTGAATCCATATCCATCACCAGCAAACCCGGGGTGCGCAAATGCGGAATATGGCTCAACGGCGCCACATCCAACCCACTCTCCGCCGCCAGCAATTTGGCGCGTGTCGATAATGTCCCCGCCAGACGGACAATCTGATAGTCCTCCACACACCAGGCGGTGACAATCACCATCGGGACGGCCAGTTTGCGCTGGAACTGCGTGATACACGCTTTATCCAGTTTTCTGCCATATAATAGCCAACCGGTATTACCGGCACGATAATCCAGTGGCATCACTTCGTCACCGCTTAGCGAAAGCGGTAGCCCCGGCCATTGAGAGATCTCAGCGGGAAGATCACAATAGGTCAGACTATTTGGCATCATTTACTCCTGAAAAAACGCGCATCAATACGTCACTTCAAACCACAAAAAAGCAACTTGAAAGAGAGTGGGTAAAACTATCCTATCGTTGGCGGTTCTGGCAACATAAAGCGTCCAATCGTTGAAGGAAGCCTTATGGCTAAAGCTAAACTGAAATTCCGCCTGCATCGCACTGCTATTATCTTGATTTGCCTAGTATTACTGGTGTTGTTAATGCAGGGCGCCTCCTATTTTAGCCTGAGTAATCAAATGGCGCGATCTGAACAGGTGGAAGAATTGGCACAAACGCTAACCAAGCAAGTTGCTTTCAGCCTGGTGCCATTAATGGATAACAGCAATATTGATAGTCAGAATATTGACGCTATTCTCAAGCAGTTGACCGCACATAGTCGAATTCTGGATGCCAGTGTCTATCAGTTGGATGGTTCACTTGTTGTCCGAGCAGGAGAGCTGATTAATGTTCGTGACCGCCTGTCACTGGATGGTAAACGTGCGGGCAGCTATTTCACCCATCAGTTAGTGGAACCGATTGAGAGTAAAGAGGGGCCGCTGGGGTTTATTCGCGTTACGCTGGATACCCATACGCTGGCAACAGAATCCAAGCAGGTGGATAACACCACTAACCTGCTGCGCCTGATGATCCTGATGGCGCTGGCTATCGGCATTATTCTGGCGCACACACTACTCCAAGGGCGCCGTAGCAACTGGCAGCAGTCACCCTACTTGCTGACTGCCAATACACCGCTGGCAGAAGAACAGGCCACAGTTGAGCCTGCGGTAGAAGATAATGCGGGTGAGCCCCACAAGTAACCTCTACCCTAAATTTATGAGGCACACTCGCAGGTGTGCCCCTACTCGTGGGTATCTTATTCCTGATCCCCCAACAACACCGACTCCAACGCAATCACAATCATTTCGTTAAACGTGGTCTGGCGCTCATCGGCGGTGGTCGCTTCGTGACGCAGGATATGGTCGGATACGGTACAGATAGTCAGCGCTTTACAGCCAAACTCTTCATAGAGTTCTGCTGCGACGCCATAAATACCTGCCGCCTCCATTTCCACGCCCAAAATGCCGTACTTCTTCATCACCTGGAACATCTCTGGGTCTGGGGTGTAAAACAGATCAGCGGAGAAAATATTACCTACCCGCGCCGGTATTCCCTGCGCTGCTGCGGCATCAACGGCATTGCGCACCATGTCGAAATCGGCGATAGCCGCATAGTCATGATCTTTAAAGCGCATACGGTTCACTTTAGAGTCAGTACAAGCCCCCATACCGATCACCACATCACGCAGTTTAACATCGTCACGTACCGCACCGCAGGAACCCACGCGGATGATCTTCTTCACGCCGAATTCGGCAATCAGCTCACGGGCATAAATAGAGCAGGAAGGGATGCCCATACCATGGCCCATAACAGAAATTCTGCGGCCTTTATAAGTGCCAGTAAATCCCAGCATGCCACGCACCTGGTTAACTTCTACCGCATTGTCCAAAAAGTTTTCTGCAATATATTTAGCCCGTAACGGGTCACCCGGCATCAGGACAACATCAGCAAAATCGCCCATTTCGGCATTAATATGTGGTGTAGCCATTTTCTTTTCCTTCCACGTCAAATTGTTAGATTTCCGTCGTCATTCAGAGGGTAGCCAGACGACGGATGTTGGCGTTATTACAGCATCGATTGACCATAATCCATCGGCGACAGACCAAAATAAACGGCAACAGTCTGGCCGATATCAGCAAAGGTTTTCCGGTGGCCTAATGAACCGGGTTTGACTTGCGGGCCATAAACCAGCACCGGAATATTCTCGCGGGTATGGTCTGAACCTGGCCAGGTAGGATCACAACCATGGTCGGCGGTGAAAATAATGATGTCATCGTCGGTCACCCGCTGGAGTAATTCTGGCAGACGACGATCAAACTGTTCCAGTGCTGCTGCATAACCGGCCACATCACGGCGATGCCCATAGGAAGAGTCAAAATCCACAAAGTTGGTGAAGACAATGGTGTTATCACCGGCCTTTTCCATCTCGACCAAGGTGGCATCCAGCAACTCGTCAATGCCGGTCGCTTTTACTTTCTGGGTGATCCCCACGTTGGCATAGATATCGGCAATCTTGCCAATAGACACCACTTCTCCGCCCTTCTCTTCCACCAGTTTTTGCAGCACCGTCGGTGCCGGGGGTTCAACAGCCAGATCATGGCGGTTACCGGTACGCTGGAAGTGACCCGGTTGGTCACCGACAAATGGCCGCGCAATCACCCGACCGATGTTATAACCCCCTTGCGTCAGCTCTTCGCGGGCAATTTCACACAGTTGGTACAGGCGCTCCAGGCCAAAGGTCTGTTCATGACAGGCGATTTGAAATACCGAGTCTGCAGAAGTGTAGAAAATCGGCTTGCCGGTCTTCATATGTTCTTCACCCAGTTGATCAAGGATCACCGTACCGGAAGAGTGACAGTTGCCGAGGTAACCCGGCAGATTAGCCCGGGCAACCAGCTTATCCAGCAGGGCCTGCGGGAAGCTATTCTGGTGATCAGAAAAGTACCCCCACTCGAACAGCACCGGCACACCGGCGATCTCCCAATGCCCAGAAGGCGTATCCTTGCCCGATGAGAGCTCACTGGCATAACCATAGGCGCCAATAATCTCGGCATGGTTATCCAACCCTACCGGGAAGTGGCCGCTAGACTCTTCTGCCGCCTTACCCAGCCCCAAACGGCTCAAATTTGGCAACGTCAACGGGCCACTACGGCCCACATTGGCTTCACCACGCGCACAAGCAGCAGCAATATGGCCCAAAGTATCAGAGCCTTGATCGCCAAAACGCTCGGCATCTTCGCTGGCACCAATGCCGAATGAGTCTAATACCATTATAAATGTACGCTTCATTATCTCTCCTGTGTGCTTTCACACTTGGTTATTTCGGCTGCAACAGTATTGGCTGCAACTGACATAAATTATTGAGCGATGCGCTGGTACACCACCGGTGTTACCGCTGGGGCTTGATCACCCAAAACAATCGCATTACGTAGCGCATCTGCGGCCTGTTGCCAGCTCTGTTCATCGTTAGCGTGGATCACCGCTAACGGCTGCTGGTTATCCACACACATTCCTAAGCGAACCATATCCGTCAAGCCAACACTATAGTCAATACTGTCAGCAGCGCGAGTGCGACCGCCCCCCAGAGCAACCACCGCCATACCTAACGCCCGGGTATCCATAGCGGTAATGATTCCTGGCTGTTCAGCATAAACCGGCTTACTGAGTGTCGCCTCCGGCAGGTAGTGTTGGTAGCGCTCAACAAAATCGACCGGCCCTTGCTGCGCGGCCACCATACGGCCAAAGCGTTCCGCAGCCTGACCATTGTCCAACACCGTCTGCAATTTATCCCGGGCATCTGCCTCATCGCGCGCCAGGCCACCGGAAAGCAGCATTTCCACGCACAGCGCCATGGTAACGTCCAACAAACGTGGATTACGGTATTCCCCAGTCAGGAAACGCACCGCTTCCCGCACTTCCAAGGCATTACCGGCACTGGAGGCCAACACCTGGCTCATATCCGTCAACAATGCGCTGGTTTTGCAACCAGCACCATTGGCCACGGCAACAATCGCCTGCGCCAAATCTGCTGAAAGTTGATAGGTTGGCATAAAGGCCCCGGAACCCACCTTAACATCCATCACCAAAGCGTCGAGCCCTTCCGCCAGTTTTTTCGCCAGAATAGAGGCAGTAATCAGTGGAATTGAGTCAACGGTGGCAGTGATATCGCGGGTGGCATAGAAACGTTTGTCCGCCGGAGCCAACGAACTGGTCTGGCCGATAATCGCCACCCCCACTTGCTTGATGATTTTGCGGAACTGCGGGTCATCAGGGAAAATATTAAAACCCGGGATGGATTCCAGTTTATCCAGTGTACCACCGGTGTGCCCCAGACCACGGCCAGAGATCATCGGTACATAACCGCCACAGGCGGCCACCATTGGGCCAAGCATCAATGAGGTCACATCCCCCACCCCACCAGTGGAGTGCTTATCTATAACCGGGCCATTGAGGGATAAATCTTGCCAGTCCAGCACGGTGCCGGAATCACGCATTGCCATGGTTAGCGCCACACGCTCTGCCATGGTCATATCGTGAAAGTAGATAGTCATTGCCAGTGCGGCAATCTGCCCTTCGGAAACCACATTGTCACGGATCCCGTTAATGAAAAAGCGGATCTCCGCTTCGCTCAGTGGCTGACCATCACGTTTTTTACGGATTATTTCTTGTGCCAGGAACAAGGCATCCTCCTATTAAAAAGGCATTTATTCAGGGCTATTCAAGCTGACCGAGGGAAACACGGGGAAATGCCGATTGCTGCAGGATAACCTGCCTGGCTGCCCATTTGGCGACAACAGGCCAACACGTTGCTGTTGGTGTCATCTTGGTTGAATGCGAGTAAATTCAGCGCAGATAGCACCGAGGTGGTTAATTCAGTCATAAAACTCTCCAACTTATCACTTTGGTGTTGGCGAGCGGACTTGGTTCCTTGAAGATAGCGCATGAGATGAGTGTCCCACGGCGGCAACTGAGATCCTTCTCACCGCGTGTAGCCCTTCAATATTGAATAGCCTGTCTTACTATTTGAACATGATAACGCCAGGTCATTAGTGATTAACATCACAACACAGTAAAACGAATTGCAATATAACATAAATTTTTGTGACTTTTATCACGCAAAATGATGTTATCCGCTCTGGGAATTCACGTTGTAACTAGGTCGCATCAGATATCATCATTAAACACCCAGACCTTCTGAAACATAAGGGCAGACCCGCAGGCCTGCCCTTATCGATAACCTGACGCCTTGCTGTTCGTCGTTACAAAGCCAAGAAAAACCCGGCAATAGTGGCACTCATCAGGTTGGAAAGCGTCCCCGCTGCCACGGCTTTCAAGCCGAAACGGGCAATATCATGGCGGCGGTTAGGGGCCATGCTACCCAGACCACCGAGCAGAATGGCAACGGAAGAGAGGTTGGCAAAACCACACAAGGCAAACGAGATAATCGCCTTGGTATGGGGTGACAATACCTGTAACCCTGCTGCTGCCACCACGTCATCTGGACGCAGGTAAGCACCAAAGTTCATAAAGGCCACGAATTCATTAACCACTATTTTTTGGCCAATAAATGAACCCGCCGTCATCGCTTCATGCCACGGCACACCAATCAGGTAAGCCAGTGGGGAGAAAATCCAACCCAGGATCAACTCCAACGAGAGCTGTGGATAGTTAAACCAACCACCAACGCCCCCCAAGATACCGTTGAGTAATGCGATCAACGCAACAAAGGCCAACAACATCGCCCCAACATTGAGCGCCAGTTGCATACCGGATGCAGCCCCTGAAGCGGCGGCATCAATCACGTTGGCTGGGCGATCCTCAGCAGCGATCAACTTCATGGCATCATCTTGATCACGGGTTTTTTCCGTTTCCGGCACCATCAACTTGGCAAACAGTAATCCACCCGGTGCTGCCATAAACGAAGCCGCAATCAGATACTCCAGCGGTACCCCCATTTGGGCGTATCCCGCCAATACCGAACCCGCTACCGAAGCCAAACCACCGCACATCACGGCAAACAGCTCAGACTGGGTCATGGTGGCAATATAGGGGCGCACCACCAATGGGGCTTCGGTCTGACCCACAAAGATATTGGCAGTGGCTGACAATGATTCAGTACGCGAAGTGCCCAGCAATTTCTGCAAACCACCACCGAGGACCTTAATCACCAACTGCATAATCCCCAGATAATAGAGCACCGCAATCAGCGAAGAGAAAAACACAATCACTGGCAGCACACGTAATGCAAAGACAAAACCGCCACCACCAAAGACTTCAAACATTTTGTCGGAAACCAGGCCGCCAAAGATAAAATTGACCCCTTGATTACCGTAGGCGATGACATTGGCCACCCCTGACGACATACCGCCAAGAATTTGCTGCCCCACCGGGACATAAAGAACCAGCGCCCCAATAGCGACTTGAATAATAAAAGCACCGAGCACAGTACGCAGATTGATGGCGCGTCTGTTGCTGGAAAGCAGCACAGCAATGGCGATCAGTACCATCATACCGACCAGGCTCATGATGAGTTGCATGGAAAATACCCCTGTTGCGAAAAAGAAACCCTCAGTACCGTTCAATATAACGAATAGCCTAAGGGTGATAACCTGCGCAATTATACTGGGCCAACCACCGCAAGACTCGATTTATGTCACAAACATATACAACTTGAGGTAAACCAATGCCACATAATGTGATGGATAGCACGTTTTCAGTGGTAAACATGTCGCCTGCTGGGGATTGACTGCCATATGAGTCAACCTCAATCGCAAGAAGCGCCGTTAATTCAATGCAAACAGGGAACAGGCGTTCTGCTGGAGATGTTCAGCAATTTCATCTGGCGGTTCTGGCCGAAGTTGGCAAAGAGCCTGAAACACCTCCAGCACCCGCTCTGGCCGGTTTGCTTGCCCTTGGTAACCAGCTAATGGCATATCTGGCGCGTCCGTTTCCAGCAGTAGACAACTCAGTGGCAACTGAGCCACCACGCTACGGGTTTTCTGCGCGCGCGGGTAGCTGATGGTGCCCCCAACACCGATGTAATAACCCAAGCCAACAAACGCCTCGGCCTGCGCCAAACTACCAGCAAAACCATGCACCACCCCACCACGGGGAACATCGCACCGGCGTAGGACCGCTGCCAGTTGATCATGGCTACGGCGGGAATGCAAAATCATCGGCAGATCGTACTGTTTAGCTAACTTAAGTTGCGCCTTGAGCAACGCTTGTTGCCGCATAAACTGTGGGTTGGCCATAAACAGATCCAAACCCGCCTCCCCCACCGCCACCAATTTGGCGGGCTTGGTGGCCAGTAAACCCGCCAGTTGCTCCAGCTGTTGATCCTGATGCTCGGCGATATACAACGGGTGTAGGCCCAATGCAGCAAATAACGGGGTATGGTCAGCGGCTAACTGCAGAACACGGGCAAAATTTTCAGCGGTGACCGCTGGCACAATAATCTGCCGCACGCCCGCTTGAGCAGCCCGAAGTAGGCTGGCGGGTTCATCACCACTAAAAGGGGGAAAGTCAAAGTGACAATGGGTATCTGTAAAAATGTAGCTCACAGCACACCCTCTATTAGAGTAAGATCGTTACCCCGCCGCCTTTAATCTATGGCGACGGGCACTGAGAACGACTTAGTGTTCCCGCGTTTTGCGGAACAGCACTTCAGGATAACGCTCCTGCGTTAGGTTGAGGTTTACCATGGTGGGGGCAATATAGGCTAGATTTTCACCGCCATCCAACGCTAGGTTCAGCTCACTCTTGCGCTTGAACTCTTCAAATTTCTTCACGTCATCACACTCCACCCAACGGGCCGTGGAGACGTTCACCGACTCATACAGCGCTTCCACGTTGTATTCGCTTTTCAGGCGGGCAACTACCACATCAAACTGCAACACCCCAACCGCCCCCACGATCAAATCGTTGTTGGCAATGGGGCGGAACACCTGTACTGCCCCCTCTTCCGAGAGTTGCACCAACCCTTTCAGCAGTTGTTTCTGCTTCAGTGGGTCACGCAAACGGATACGGCGGAACAGTTCAGGGGCAAAGTTCGGAATGCCGGTGAACTTCATATCTTCACCCTGGGTAAAGGTGTCGCCAATCTGAATGGTACCGTGGTTATGCAGGCCAATAATATCGCCAGGGTAGGCTTCTTCAACGTGGGAGCGGTCACCAGCCATAAACGTCAGAGCATCAGAGATCACCACGTCTTTGCCAATACGTACCTGGCGTAGTTTCATCCCCTTCTCATAACGGCCTGATACCACGCGCATAAATGCCACACGGTCACGGTGTTTAGGGTCCATATTAGCCTGGATTTTGAACACAAAACCGGTGAATTTTTCTTCTGCGGCGACCACTTCACGGGTGTCAGTTTTACGTGGCATCGGTGCGGGCGCCCAAGACACCAGCCCATCAAGCATATGGTCAACACCAAAGTTACCCAGCGCAGTACCAAAAAATACTGGGGTCAGTTCACCTGCCAGGAAGGCTTGCTGATCAAACTCGTGGGACGCCCCTTGTACCAGTTCCAGTTCGTCACGCAACTGGGCGGCCAGGTCTTCACCCACCGCGGCATCCAGATCCGGGTTATTCAACCCTTTAACAATGCGCACTTCCTGAATGGTATGGCCTTTACCACTCTGATAGAGATAAGTTTCATCTTTATACAGATGATAAACCCCTTTAAACAACTTACCGCAGCCGATGGGCCAAGTAATGGGTGAGCAAGCGATTTTCAACTCGCGCTCCACTTCATCCATCACTTCCATCGGATCACGAATATCACGGTCCAGTTTGTTCATAAAGGTGAGGATCGGCGTATCACGCAGACGGGTTACTTCCATCAGTTTACGCGTCCGGTCTTCCACCCCTTTTGCCGAGTCGATCACCATCAGGCAGCAGTCCACGGCGGTCAGCGTGCGGTAAGTATCTTCGGAGAAGTCTTCGTGCCCTGGGGTATCCAGCAGGTTAACCAGGCAATCCTGGTAAGGAAACTGCATCACCGAGGTGGTAATCGAAATACCACGCTGCTTTTCCATCTCCATCCAGTCTGATTTGGCATGCTGATTGGAACCACGGCCTTTTACCGTACCGGCGGTCTGGATAGCCTGCCCGAATAACAGTACTTTTTCAGTAATGGTGGTTTTACCGGCATCAGGGTGCGAAATGATGGCGAAGGTTCTTCTTTTGTTGATTTCATTAAGAAAATCTTGGTTTGCCATATATAAATTCTTTTAGTTTGTACACGGATTTGTACACACTTTTGGAAGTACTCTCTTTTCAGTTCTTCGCTTGTCAAATCCGTCGTGTTAATCGTAATTGGCGGCTATTTTCGCTGATCATGACTTTATAAACAATCAATGGTTGTCTAATCGGTTACCATTTAGTCTCAGCGTGCGCCAGTACTCAATCTATTCAAGACTTGACTGGAGCAGAATGTTGGCTCACTGATGAAAGGTTCGCTGACACGCCAGGCGATGGAGTACACGTTGAATCACTGGACATCGCTGGTCGGCTATTGTGAATACGGCTATTGTGAATATGAGCAATGCGTTGGCGGAGAATGCGATACGGCCTTTTGCGGTGGGCAGAAAAGCGTGGTTGTTTGCCGACAGTTCGCAAGGGGCCCGAACCAGTGCCTGCTGCTATTCACTGATAGAAACAGCGAAAGCCAACAAGCTGGAACCTGCGGCCTATATCCAACATGTGCTGGAACGCATTGGTGAAGCGGATACGGTGGACAAGATAGAAGCACTGTTACCGTGGAATGTCGACTGATTGGGTATAAAGCTTATGAATATAATAAAAACGTGCAGCTCCAACATACATTAGAACTGCACGAGGCATTTTTTAACTAACCATGATTACTTAAGGTTTACGTCTAGTAGACCAGAAGCAAGCGCAGGCGCTAGGCCCGGAGTTAGTGGCAAGCGAGGAATGACTAGACAGTGCATTAAGTGGTAAATATCTTGTTTACCATCCCATACTACGCTTGTACCTGCTTGGTTATTTACATCAAGCTCTTGCCACCATGAACAACCTTCGTAGTCGATTAGGTAAGTACGGCAGTAGTCCCACCATGTGCGGTACCAATCTTCGTATTTCTTCTCGCCTGTCACTGCGTATAGTGCGTAAGCAGTACCAATCGCTTCAACAGGAGCCCAACGAATACGCTGACGTACAACTGGCTTACCGTCCCAGTCAACTGAGTAAACGAAGCCCGGTGCGCCATCTACGTGCCATGCATCACGTACAGTGGCATCAAACAGACCAATTGCATCTTCTAGCAACCATTCTGGGCAATCTGCACCGATTTCTAATAGCGTTGCACGTAGGTGACAGATTAAACGGCCCCACTCAATCCAGTGACCCGGTGTACCGCCGTAGGCGCGGAAGTGACTTGCTGGGGTTTCTTTGTTGTAGTCTGGAAGTGGATTCCAGTTAGCATCAAAGTGTTCGTTTACACGGTAGCTTAGGCTCTTCGCTGTTTTGTTGATCATGAACTCAGTGATGTTTAGAGCGCGATCTAGCCACTTCTTATCTTTGGTTACATCGTAAACGATTAGGAATGCCTCCACAGAGTGCATTGCCATGTTACCACCACGGTAATCTTCCGTTTCAGTCCACGTTTGATCCCACGACTCGTAACACATCTGCTTCTCTTCAACCCAGAAGTGTTTTTCGTACACGGTAATCGCTTCATCAAGTAGAGCGTGAGCACGTGGGTGCCCCGTTGTAACCGCACTTGCCGCACCTAATAGTACGAATGCGTGTTGATAGCCTTGTTTAGATGAGTCAACGATACCATCGCCTGAGTTATCGATTGTCGCGTACCAACCACCATGAGTGTGGTCTTTTAGTGGGCCTTCAAGAGCAGCAATCCCGTGCTCTACTAGGTCATACGCGCCTGGACGCCCCATGTGTGCAGCAAGTGCGTAACAGTGTAGCATGCGTGCAGTGATCCAAAGACGAGTGCCCATCTCTTCACGAATGTTACCGTTGTTACCCACCCAACCAAATCCGTTAGGAACAACTGAACGACGGCCGAATTCAAAGATACGATCTGTTTCAGTATCTAACCAAGAGGTGTGAGATTTGGTGTTAATCCACTTCATATTTGTTTCCTATTATTTCTTATATCCATTTAATTTGGGTATTTAACTTAAGCGGCGATTTGCTTGTTTTGAATTATCCGTTCGCGACTTGAGTTCGAATTTCTTCAGCCAGGTTGTGCACATCAAAGAACACCACTTGAATCTTGTTGTCCGGTAAACGGATAAACCCGAGTGCACCTTGGCGACGCAGTAAACCTTCGTTGATAATTTCTAAATCTTTAACCTGAATACGTAGGCGTGTTGCGCAGTTATCGATTCTGCCTGCAACGATGTTCTCAATACCGCCCATTGCTTTAAGGATTTTTTGCGCCTTAGCCTGTAAGTTGCCTTTATCGTTAATCATCGACTTTCTCTCTTATAACGAAGAACCAAAGACTCTTTGATGCTTAGTGAAATAGTGTGTAGCTACATTTGCTGTCTAGAAGCAGCACCTTTTACGTGCCGCATTTACTCAATTGACTACATGATGCCAGCCAGTTGAGGTAGACCGATTACCAATGATGGGAAGAATGAAATCAGGAAGATAATTGCCATTTCTACAATTAAGAATGGAATGATTTTCTTAGAGATTTCAGATACAGATACTTTCGATACACCTGATGCTACGAACAATACTAGACCCATTGGCGGTGTTGCCAAACCGATTGAAAGGTTTGCACACATAACCACACCGAAGTGAACTGGGTCGATACCCGCTGCAGTCATAATTGGTGCAAAAATCGGAGCAAAGATTAGGATTGCAGGACCCGCATCTAAGAACATACCAATGATGAAAAGCAGTACGTTGATAATTGCAAACAGTAAGTAAGGGTTCTCAGTAATACCATTCATAAAGTTAGCAACCATAGTCGACACACCAGATAGACTGATGAGTGACGCAAAACCACTTGCTGCTGCTACGATAATCAGAATCGATGCTGCGTTTACTGCAACTTTTGCAAATATAGCGTATGTAGCCTTAACGTTGGTTGCTTTGATGATGTATAGCGATACTACGATTGCGTATGCCACTGCTACCGCGGCTGCTTCCGTAGGAGTAAAGATACCGCCATAGATACCACCAAGAATAATGACTGGTGTCATTAGTGGTACGATAGCAAGACGTAATGCTTGACGGCGTTCCATAGCAGGCGCACGTTCCATAGGCTGTACGTCGGGATATTTTGTAATTTGGAATCGATTTACGATCATCAAACCGATGCAGAGAATAAGGCCTGGCGCCACACCCGCTAAAAACATGGCAGCTACAGAAGTATTCATTACGAATGCGTAAATTAGCATTATTCCTGATGGAGGAATGATATTGCCCAGAACTGTAGCCGCAGCCGTTAGCGCTGCAGCGTAACCCGTATCGTATTTATACTTTTGCATCTCCGGGATAAGCATGCCGCCGATCGCTGACGTCGCCGCTACCGCAGAGCCGGTAAGTGCGCCAAATATTGTTGCAGCAAGGATAACTACATGACCTAAACCACCACGTAGATGCTGAACCATGGTTTGAGCAAACGCGACGATACGTGGTGTGATACCACCAGCGGTCATACACTCACCCGCTAGCATGAAAAATGGCAAAGCAAGTAGTAGGAAGCTATCTAAACCAGAATAAAGACGCTGGTAGAGCATGTTCGCAAACAACATTTGGTCGTTTTGGAACAGCGTAATCATTGGAGATAAACCCAATGTAAATAGTACTGGTACACCGACAATAAGCAGTACTAAGAAATAAATTATAAAAATTGGAGAAACCATTTTTAACGCCCTCTTAAGATGCTACTGCAGGTTCGACTTTTTCGTCTTTCTTTTCCGCTTCAGAACTTGTGTCTTTAATTGCTGA
Organism: Serratia sp. HNCC26DJ244; assembly: GCF_057180565.1. Classification (NCBI taxonomy): domain Bacteria; kingdom Pseudomonadati; phylum Pseudomonadota; class Gammaproteobacteria; order Enterobacterales; family Yersiniaceae; genus Serratia; species Serratia sp. HNCC26DJ244. Next base: position 71,869 of record NZ_JBXUGO010000005.1, read on the forward strand.
TGGCTCGTATAGTGCAACCGTTGCTTGAGTTAGAGAGACATCAGTAAAGTCGCCTAATATGCCACGAAGACATTGAATAATTTTCTGCAGTGCATAGACCATGGTGACTGCCATCATTACTGGCGGAATGATGTAGATTACATACATTGGAATTGGCAAGCTGTCGGCCATTACCGAACCTGTGTTAAAGAAGTTCCAGCCAAATTTAATCCAAACCGAAAAAACAAGAATCGCCGAAATATGAGCAACTAAACCTAACAATGCAAACATACGAGGAGACTTCTTCTCAACAATTTCAGTGACGAAAGTCATTGCGATGTTTTTGTCGGCCAAGTACACGAACGGCAGGCATAGATAAGTCATGTAGATCATCAAGAATCGTGCAGCTTCGTCTGTCCAGCTTAAAGGCTCATTAAATACGTAACGACAGAGTACTTGGAAAACAACCGCCACTGTCATTACTAGCAACAAAATACCAGCGACTGCGCGCAGTACTTTTGCCACAGGGGTCGTTACCGTATTCAATGCTTTTTCTAATGTACGTAACATAGAATCACCATTATTTTTATATACCCTTCCTGTTTCTTCAAACCGCTTGGGTGTTAGCTGTGCTCTGTGACCCTAGTCACATAGTTGGCTATGCTTCTAGGGATTCCATCGCTTGCCGCCTTCAAGCAATTCAAAGTATTTTGGGTATAGGCCTTTCGGAAAAATTGGGTGCAGAGGTAAATAGCACCCTGTTTTATTATATTTATTGTTAAATTACGCTTTGCCGTTTGAACCAAACAGGCGGATTTTGTGGCGAACCACTTCTTTCATTGATGCAATACCAGTATTCATTGCGTCTGCAAGTACGTAGTCTTTTGCGTTTGCTTTCCAGTGAGCTTGTAATCCCTCAATGAAGCCTTGGCGTAGTTCGGTATCAACGTTGATCTTCGCTACACCGCGTTTCACCGCTTCGATAACTTGCTCATCTGGCACACCTGAACCACCGTGAAGAACGACTGGTTTTTGAACTGCTTCTTTGATTTCTGATAGACGGTCAAATTTCAGTTGTGGGGTTGTTCTGTAAAGACCGTGTGCAGTACCGATTGAAACTGCAAGATAGTGAACGCCCGTGCGCTCGGAGAAATCCAGAGCTTCAGCAACTGTGGTGATCATCGCGTCTTTTTCATCAACTGTGATGTCATCTTCTGTGCCACCGATCTTACCGATCTCACCTTCAGCACCTAGACCTAGCGCGTTAGCTACGCCGACAACTGCTTTCGTAATACGTACGTTCTCTTCGAAATCTAGCGCTGAACCATCGAACATAAGAGATTGGAAGTTACATGTCGCAGCTTGCATGCATTGCTCAAACTTACGGCTGTGGTCTAAGTGAACACACACTGGAACAGTGATTTGGTGGTATTCGATTAATGAGTCAATCGCAGTACGAAGTGGCTTCATGCCCATTTCGTTAATTGCTTTTTGACCAATTTGAATTATGATTGGCGCTTGCTCTTCTTGGGCCGCTAATAGTATTGCTTTGATCGTTTCTAGGTTGTGAGCTGTGAAAGCACCGATTGCATAACCATTTTTCCACGCTTCGTTAATCATTGTGTTACCAGATACGTAAGCCATTTTATTTCCTCGTAATATTTTTTAGTCTCATCGACTTTGATTTTGCTAAGACAGAAGTTACCAATCCAAGTTGTCAATTTCTGTTAGATGGATAACACTTTCTGTCACTTTAATGACATTCATTGCCATAAATGTACACGGAGTCACAAAACACTCAATAAGCATAAATTTCTGCTAGAACTCAATCTATTGTCATCTTGTCGTTTGCCATCTACATACAACTCACTGTTTCAACGAGATATTGTCGGCGAAATCAACAACCGCAAAATAACGCCCCACTCCTTTTGAGTTAGAGGCCAAACAGCAATCGACCACTTATCAACATTGATGATTTCGACAGCGTAGCCCTTCATTTTGACCGTGAAGATACCTTGCGTATTTATGGCCCTTCTTAGTCAAAAGAAACGAAAAACCATACATTTAAAGCAATGAGAAATTGATAGTTAGAAGGAACAATAATCAACAAATTCCATACCAAAATGTCAGAAAATGTTGCTTAACCTTCACCTCAGATAAACCAATTAACGATCAGTTTTTATTTCACTTTTGGCTCAAGACCTGAACTTACGCGAAGTTGTTCTAGTACAGCAGTCCAGTCTTGACGACCACGACCCGCCGCACGAGTTAGGTTGTACATTTCTCGAGCCGCTGCGCCACAAGGCATTGGAACCTTAACTTGGTTAGCAAGATCCAGTGCAATACCTAAATCTTTATGCGCTAGGTCTACCATAAATACTGGGGATAAATCGCCCGCTAGCACCTTACCTGGCCACGTGGTTGTAAAGTGTCCTTTACCTGCAGGTGTACCGCTCATCACTTTCATTGATGTTTCCCAATCTAGACCAATTGCCTCAGACAAGGTTGCCGCTTCTGCAGACAAAGCGTTTAGAGCAATACTCATGTAGTTGTTGATGATCTTAACGCGAATGCCTTTACCTGCTCCGCCACAGTCAACGGTTTCATTGCCCATACAATCGAACAGTGGCTTAGCGCGCTCTATCTGCTCTTTCGTACCACCTGCCATGATAAGAAGCTCACCGCGTACAGCATGCTCAGAAGTACGGCCTACCGGAGCTTCCATCATTGAGAAACCAAGCTCTGACATCTGTTTGATTAAGCTATCCGTTTCAAGCGGGTGGATGGTCGACATGTCGATAAGTAGCGAATTTTTGTCTAGTGTCGTGGTAACACCGTTCTCACCTAAGATTACATTTTTAACCAGCGTGCCGTTTGGCAACATAGTGATAACGAATTCTGAATCTAATGCCGCATTAGCAGGTGATGTCGCTGCTGTAGCGCCTTGTTCAACTAGCTGCTGGACTGCATCTTGGTTGATGTCAAAAACTTTTACTGAGTGGCCGCCCTTGATTAAATTGAGCGCCATGGGCGTACCCATTTGACCCAAACCAATAAATCCAATAGTAGACATTGTTCTTTCCTTCACGTTAGCGATTAACTTGAGACAAATATAAACATAAAATGACATTGCAACCATAATCAATGTCACATTTTGTTGTTTTTTGTTTACTTTGGTCGTTTTGTGATTGTAGTCCTAGTTAAAACTACAGATGTGAATATACTGCAGACATCAATTTGCGAAATCGCACTCCAAAAAGTAAACACATAGAGATTAGAGTTATGACAATTGCATGTTTAGGTATTGCGGTACTTGACCGTATTCAACGTGTCGCCACTTTGCCAACAACAGGCGGTAAATACGTAGCAAAAGACTACTTTGAAGTGGGTGGCGGACCTGCTGCGACAGCGGCTATCGCGGTTGCCAAGATGGGGCACCAAGTAGATTTCATCGGGCGTGTTGGTCAAGATGGCGTGGCAGATACCATGTTATCAGAGCTTGCCAGTTACGGTGTTAACGTCGATAAAGCCGTTCATGTGACCGGCGCTTCTTCTGCTTTCTCCACAGTTCTTGTGGATGATGAAGGTGAGCGAATGATCATAAATTACCAAGATCAATCACTCAGCCGCGATACAAAGCAAATTGAACATATCGACTTTTCACAATATGAAACTATTCTGACTGACGTACGTTGGCCAGAAGGTGCGAAGTACGCTTTAGAACAAGCGAAAAAGTTCAACATCCCTTCTGTTCTTGACGCTGACCTAGCACCAGATCCAATTTACGAGCTTGTGAAACTAGCCGATCATGTGGCGTTCTCTGAGCCTGGCCTTGAAAAATTCACTGGTTGCAGTGACCCAATTGAAGGTCTAAAAGTTGCTAAAAAACAAACAGATGGTAAAGTTTATGTTACAGTAGGTTCACAGGGCTGCTACTGGCTAGAAGGTGACGAAATTTGTCATGAGCCAGTAATCAAAGTAGATGTTGTGGACACTACTGGTGCAGGCGATGTTTTTCATGGTGCTTTAGCGGTTGCGGTCGCAGAATCGAAACAAAGCCGTGAGGCGATTGCTTTCTCAAACCTAGTGGCAGCGTTAAAATGCACTAAAAGAGGCGGTCGAGAAGGGATCCCGGCTAGATCAGAAGTGGACCAAAAACTACAAAAGTAAACAAAATGAAGGACTGACGTGACTAATCCCAGACAAGATAAGTTAATTCAGCTAGTTAATGACAAAGGTTATTACAGTGTAGAAGAACTAGCAGAAATGCTAGACGTTTCTACACAAACGATTCGCCGCGATATAAAGAAGCTCAGCAATGATCGTTTGGTGATTCGTCACCATGGTGGTGCAAGCTCACCGGCAACCAAAACTAACCTTGATTATGAAGTGCGTCAGGTGTCAGACACCGAGCAAAAGCATGCAATAGCCAAAGCAATTGCCGATTTGATCCCTGATAACTCTACAGTGTTCATCACTATAGGAACAACTGTGGAAGTCATAGCCAGTCATTTAGCCAAGAAAAATAATTTGCAGGTCATTACCAATAGCCTTCGCGTAGCAAGTGTTTTGCATACGAATAAGTCTATAGATGTATTGATACCTAGTGGTAAGGTGAAAGCGTTCAACGGGGGTATTGTTGGAACTGAAGCTATGGATTTCATCTCTAACTTCCGCTTTGATTATCTCATTACCAGTGCAGCATCATTGGATGTTGATGGTACCTTACTTGAGTATGACCTGAATGAAACAATGATCACTCAGACGGTCATGAAATCGGCTCGTCACGTTTTAGTCGCGATGGATTCAAGCAAGTTCATTCCTAAAGGGTCTATTACCTTAGCGAACATTAAAGATGTGACCTACTTCTTTACTGACTCCAAACCCAGCCCTTCAATTGAAGCTGTGGCGAAACAAGGTGATACCAAATTGGTGATTTGCTCGTAAGTATATTCTCAAGAGAAACTGCTCCTCGTGGAGCCGTTTTTGTTTTGGTGCTGTACTCAAACGCTCTATCTACCTTTTTTTCGATAAATAGAGCATTATTTGTACTCAGTTGATCATTTTTGCGCAAAGCGATGAATTGTTTTCTCTTGATACACTTCGCCTGGGTTTAATCGGGTCGATGGGAAATGCACGTTATTCGGGCTATCTGGATAGTGTTGGGTTTCCAAACACATACCATGGCATGACTCATAACGCTCACCATGACGCCCTACCCAACACTTGTTTGACAGCTTGAATCCATTATAAAACTGCACGGCTGGCTGAGTTGTCAGAACCGTCATCATACGTCCACTTTGCGGTTCATAAAGCTCCGCCGCATAGTTGTACTCCCCTTCTTTTTTCGAACCATCGAGAATACAGTTGTGGTCAAAACCGCCTAACGGCATCATCGCTTTATTCAAAGCAATCTGCTTGGTCTCGGTGAAATCGAGGCCGGTTCCCTTAACCGATAGAATTTCACCGGTTGGAATGCAATTATCATAAACCGGGGTGTAAAACTGGGAATAAAGCTTCAATTCATGTTGATCAACTGTGCCGGAATCATGGCCAGCTAAGTTGTAGTAACTATGGTTAACTAAATTAATTACGGTAGGCTTATCAGTAACAGCTTGGAAGTTATAGTGAACTTGATTGAATTCATCCAAACCGATGGTGTGAGTAACATTCAAAGTGCCACCGTAACCACCTTCACCATCGAGCGATACTCGCGTTAGATGAACGTATGTTGCCTCTTCTTGTTCCTCAATCTCGAAATCCCATACGTACTTATCAAAACCTTTAGCGCCACCGTGAAGGTGTTGCCCAGTTGGTGCTTCGTTGGTTTCTAATTGAAACACTTCACCATCTAGCTCATAACGCCCCTGCTCAATACGGTTAGCATACCGACCCGCTACCGCACCAAAGAAAGGATGACCTCCTAGGTATTTTTCTAGACTTTCGTAACCAAGCACGACATCCGCTGCGACACCATTGCGATCTGGCACTTTAATTGAAGTCACAATACAGCCATAGTTGGTCAACTGCAGTGAGATACCTTGGCTATTGGTAAGCGTAATCAGCTTTACCGGTGCAGTTTGACCTTCAACTTGTCCCCAATTTTCAATCTTCAGTTCCACGTAGTTACCTCATTTACCACTTTATCTGTTAGCCAAGTGATACCATCACTATCACTTAGCATTTCTATTTGTTCTATCTAACCCGCTTCAGTTTGCTCTTTCGTTCCCACTGAGCAGCGAATACCGCGTTGATTAAAGTAGTTGGCAATGTCACTCACTCGAGCCTGAAATTCATGACGGTCGAATAGCAGCGATTTCATTTTGTAAGGCAAACCCAACGACTGATACTTTTCTTCACCCAAGCGCATAAAACTGAGCAGTTGCAAGATGTTTACTCGACCATTGAGTTCCTGCTCGATAAAATCAGCGGTGGCTGAAATATTGGCATCATCGTCATTGATACTTGGTATCACAGGAATTCTTAAAATCAGCTCTTTATCGAGTTTACTAAGCGCTTTTAAGTTATTAAAAATCTTACGATTATCAACACCGGTGTATTTCTTATGCTTGGCACTGTCCATTAACTTGAGATCAGAAATAAACAGGTCCGTATAAGGCAGAACCTTTTCAATCCGGTTCCAATTGACATAGAAGCTCGACTCAAGACAAGTATGGATGCCCTCTTGCTTACAAGCTTTGAACAACTCAACCACAAAATCACTTTGCAGCAGAGGTTCTCCGCCAGAAACCGTCACACCACCGCCTGAGCGGTCATAAAATCCGCGGTCTTTGCGTATCAGCTCCATGCACTCATCGACAGACATCGACTCGCCCCACTGTTTTATTGCTTCCGAAGGGCACTCTTCGACACAGTGCAAGCAACTGGTGCATTGATGTCTATCGATTTGCTGCAACATCGCGTCTGAATAGATCAGCATTTTGTTATCAGGACAGACATCAAAACACGAGCCACAATGCTCAGTGGAAATACATTTGTTGTGGTATACGCCTACTTCAATATCACGTTTAAAGCTTTCAGGGTTACCACACCAATCACAGCGCAAAGGGCAACCTTTAAGAAATATTTCAGTGCGAATACCTGGCCCATCATGCAGCGTGAACCTTTGGATATTTAGCACTATCGCCTGATTTGACACAATTCACCTCAACCTTGTGTTAAAACGTGAAAACCCAAACCACTTTTTAGCCTGCATACTATTGGGCAATGGTTTGGGTATCACTATGGGTTAATTAGAATCGTAGTTCTGTACGTTGGATCAAATCGTCCTGCAGCGGTCTACCAAGCTCGACAAAGTAAGCGCTATAACCAGCTACTCGCACCAACATATCGCGGAAAAGTTCTGGATTCTTTTGCGCTGCGCGCATTTTTTCCGAACTCATGATGTTGAATTGCACGTGCATACCCTGCTTACCCATGTACTCATCAACAAAGCTCAACAGAATATCGCGTCCTTCAACGCCGGAAACCGCATCTTCAGGGAAACGCAAATTTAGCAGCGTACCGTTTGTCGCCAAGCTATGGTCGACTTTGGTTACTGAGTTTATCACTGCCGTTGGGCCGCTAATATCGTGTGAGCCACCCGCGGTGTGCACAGGTCCCATATTGTCAGAGATAGGCTCACCGTTTTTGCGTCCATCCAATGACGCGTTAGTGTATAGCCCCATCCCTACGTTAGCGTTTACAGTGTAAACACCTGGGCTGAACTTACCACCACGTGGATTTTGGCGACCTTTAATATGACGGCAGTAACATTCGAACATGTAGTTAAATAGCTCATCCGCTTCGTCGATATCATTGCCATAGTGTGGGATCTTTGAGCTATTGACCAACGCATACAGTTTTTGGTGACCATCCCAGTTATCTTTTACCGCGTCTAACAGCTCTTTACCTGTGTATTTCTTATCATCAAACATTAGCTTTTTGATGCTTGCCAATGAGTCTGCACAGCTTGCAATACCCGCAGCTTGTGGTGCTGTGCCATTGTATTTAACGCCGCCATAAGTCATGTCTTTACCTGACTCGATACACCCTTCAAAAAACGCTGAAATGTAAGGCGTTGGTTTTATCATGCGATGCATCTTGTCGGTAATATTGAGGCAACTACACAGTTGGTCACACCAATAAGCAAACTGCTTGTCCACACTCTCTAACACTTCCTCAAACGATTGATAAGTTTCAAGGCTGCCAGTATCAGGGCCAAGCTGCATACCAGCATTAGGACCAGACAAAATACGACCGCCGTTGATCACCATTTCCATCATTTTTACGGTGTTAACATAGCCCGCATCAAGCCAACCGTGCTCTTTACCAGGAATCGTCGGTTCAACACAGCCAACAACCGCATAATCACGCGCTTCTTCAAGCGTAACACCTTTACCTAACATCGCTTTAATTGCTGGACCATCATTGAACAACTTCGGATGACCGTAGCCTGCGCGAATACATTCAATGGTTTTGACTTTAAGCTCATAGGGCGTTTTGTCGTGCAAACGCACACACACCCATGGGTTCATCATGCGAGTATGCACTGACGCTTCAAGCATCAGCATTGTCAGATCGTTGGTTGCATCATTGCCTTGCAGATCAACGCCGCCAATGGTCAGGCTTTCACCACCAAAGCCGCGACCATTGCGCACTTTCACCGTGCCTTTGTCTTTCAGCTTGGTTGGGTTATTCATCTTAACGTAAAGCACTTCCAGCACTTCTAAAACAAACTCTTTTGCCACGCCATTTTCAGCGCGATCTTTGGCATAGAACGGCAGCATCCACTGGTCCATACGACCGTAAGAAATTGAGTGGCCATTACCTTCGATTTGCGTCATCGTCACGGCAAAGTTAAACAACTGAGCCGCTTGCCAAAATGTTTGCGGTACGCCACCAGCAATTTGGTAACAGTTCGCCGACATCCCTTGCAACTCTTGCTTACGAGCTTCATCCGTCGCGGCAAACGCCATATCTTCAGCTAGCAGTGCGTAACGTGTGATGTATTTAATTGCTGCTTCTAGCGCAATGATCGTTGCGGTGTAGTAATCACGCTTATCACCATAATCTGGATCTTGTTTTGACAACTCTGCAAAAGCTTGTTTTGCCTGCTGCAATACGCCGCTGTAGCCAAGCGTCATCAGCTTGTTGAAATCCATTGCGAAGTGACCAATACCAGCGAAGTGATAGTTGTTGGTTTGGAACACTTTCTCACCCATGTGAGAGCCTTTTTTCTGATCATCATCTAAGTTCGCCGTGATGAACTCATTGGCACTCTTGCCTTTCCAGTAAGCGCACAACTCAAGAATCTCAGCACGCTCTTGCTCATTACGAATATAGAACTGATCGTTTGGGCGCTCTTCAAATGGCGAGTTAAGAATTTCATCAATGATCCAGTCTACCGAGAACTCAGGGTAAATTGGTGATGCTTTGGCAGGCGCTGCAATCTCACCAAGAATCAAATCTTCTTCGTAGATGTGCAACGTACTGTTCAGCAGGATATTTTGAAACGCCAATGCACATTGAACGATACGCGGCATGGTTTCATTGTCACGATACGCTTCTGTTACTAAACGCAATCTTTCAACATCAATGTCGTATGAGCGATCTAAAAAAGTTTGGCGCAGACGATTTACGCGTGGGAACGGAGACCAATCCGCATGCCCCACTTCGTAACCCAAACCATAAACCTTATCAAATGCCTCTGTACCTATTGCATCAGTGCGGGCGGTTGTTTTTAGTTCAAATAACGTCTCTTTGTCTGCTTGGAAGTTTTCCATAGATAACCTCATAAAATAAAGAATCAAAATGCCAATGCTCAACTCTTTGAACCAACTAGGCGGTTCAAAGTCACTATTTAAACATTGGCATTTTGACTGCACGCAATGCCCGAAACTACTGAGGTTTATTATACGAAAGAGGTAGAAGTTATATGGGAGGATGGTCACAAAGCGAAACGATGCAGACAAAAAACAACAAAATGTGACACAAATAATGGTAATTAATTATAATAAATCTATAGTAATCCTACATTCACTAAGCTCTAAACATGGATTTATGGACACCACGATAATTCTTATTTCGCTGATTATAGCACTAGCAGGCTTTACTCAAGGCTTGACTGGCTTTGGCTCAGCACTCGTTTCCGTACCTTTACTGTCACTCATTGTTGGTGCTCAAACGGCAGTTCCTATTGCGGGTATTTTCGGCTGGTTGGTGACGTTACCAATCGTGTGGAAAATGCGACATTCTATTCAACGCCAAACAGGTTTGATCTTGTTTGCAGGCTCAGTACCGGCTTCTTTTGTCGGCGCAAAACTGCTGGCAAGCATGCCATCTCAGTACATTCTATTGACGATGGGGGCAGTATTAATTATTTCTAGTATCCACTCGCTACGTGCGACTAAGCCTTTGTTTAAAAAGGCTTCAGTGCCATTAACTGTTGGTGTAGGCTTTACTTCAGGCGTGCTTGGGGCGAGCGTGGGTGAGTCAGGTCCACCAGTAATTGCATACACATCAATGCAGCCTTGGACAGCAGACCAAACTAAGTCAACACTAGCGTTCTTCTTTATGCTGCAAATGATCGGTGCCAACGTTAGTTTCTGGAATGAAGGGTTATTTACTGAGCAAGTTATCTCACACGTTCTGTCGGCAATACCAGCGTTCGTGCTTGGTTTAACTGGCGGTATGATTGGCTACCACTTCCTACAGAAGTACAAAATCAATTACCACAAAATCGTGCACAGTTTCTTGTTAATAATGGGCTTGATGCTGGTGTTCAAAAATGTAAGTTTTTAGACATTTTGGTGATTTGATCAGTTCTTGGTAAAACGGCACTCCTGTTGAGTGTCGTTTTTGTTTTTTGTTATGTGGTTGCTAGCTCAATAGGTTTCATCGCTAGACTCAAGCTCTCAGGTGTTGAACACTAACCTTCAACTATGCGGTAATCATCACTAAGCCCGAATATTGTCATTCTTGCGCATGCGGGAATCTCGCTTTTAGTGTTGTTTGGTGATGCTTAAAATTGTGGTATGGGCATGTCACCGAAGTGGCCCCCAATTTTCGGACATAACTTTAAGTGGTTGATCTGTTTTGATAGTACCCAACAATACAGGGACAGATTATGACTAGAAAACGTAGAAACAACTCTCCTGAATTTAAAGCCAAGGTAGCACTCGATGCGGCTCATTCAAAAGCGCCAGTGGGTGTTTTGACTGGTTTTTGGTTGAGCCATTTTTCCGGTTGGCTTCAATGTCTTGAGCCAGATGTGAATCAAGTTCAGCAGCCAAAGCAGCTTCCGTCAACTGTTTGATTAACGGCGTTAAAATGCTATCTTTTCCCGTTAAGGCTTGGCCATCCTGCAGTGCTTTCAGGGCTTTATCGAAATCGAAGGGTTGGGAAATGTGTCATTCCTTTTTTGGATATATTACTGGAATGACACAGGATTTCTAACACTCCCCAATTAATTAGAATTGCTTGATAGCGGCTAGCAGGTCAGCATCTTGGGCTTGTTTGCGGAAGAATACTGGTGGTTGTCCAATAGGTGCATCAACCTTAATCCAGCCACCAGTGAACGTTTCACCAGTCCATATATGTACCCATTCATCTTTAGGCAGGTAAAGCTCTTTCACTGTTTCGCCTTGGTTGTAAACCGGAGCCACCATTAAATCGCGACCAAACAGATATTGGTATTGAATTTGATACGCTTCAGAGTCTTGCTCGTAGTGCATAAACAGTGGGCGTTGAACTGGCATACCTTTAGTTGCATTCTCTTCTACCGCTGCTTTGATGTACGGCATAAGGTGCTTGTAAATCTTAGTCATACGCGCAAAGTGGGCTAGCGTATCTGTATCCGTATCAAATTGGTGATTATCATCTGGTCGATTGCCTTCATGAGTGCGCATTATTGGCGTAAATGCTGCCATTTCCGCCCAACGTTGAAACAACTCTTTAGAACGCGTGTTACCATGCAACGTTGTGTAGCCACCGATATCACTATGGCTAATACCATTACCCATTAGACCAGCAGAGAGCGCAGCTGGAATGACCGATGCTAAACCGTCATCTTTTTCCCAAATTACTGATTGATCACCTGCCCAGAGAGTGTGACAGTAACCTTGGATACCAGTAGCACCAGCACGCATGAAGAACAGAATGTCGTCAGTTTTGCCAGCTTCTTCAATCGCTTCATGCTGTATTTTTGCCCAACGGTACGGCCATTTGTTGTGCTCAATTTCAGCACTAACACCGTTATAGAGCGAGCAGTCTGTTGGTAGATATTCACCAAAGTCCCCCATCCAACCGTCAAGGCCGAAATCGATCATGTTCTGCTTGATAACACCCTTGTACCATTCACACGCTTCAGGGTTCGTAAAGTCAACCACGCCACACTCAAACTCACCAAAGTCTACAACGTATTTTGAACCGTCTTCTTTTGTTGCTAGGTAGCCTTTCTCAAACCCTTCCTTGTACAGCGGAAAATCTTCCAATACGTAAGGGTTGATGTAGCCTAGGAAGCGAATACCCTGCTCTTTTAACTGTTGAATCTTAGTATCTAGACCAGGATAAAGAACCTTGTTCCACTGCCAATCCCACTGCAGACGCTTACCAAATGAAGTCATTTTGATGCCTTGCCAGTCTTGACACCAAACACCGGCAACTTCAATCCCAGCCGCTTTGGCTGCTTCAACTTTTGCAATTGTGATGTCGGTCCCCCCCTGAATACCAAGGATCACACCATTGTAAACCCACTCAGGCAGTGCTGGTTGACGTCCAAATACGCCAGTAATATTGGTCATCAGTGCAGGGAATGACTCTTCGGCATCAAACAGTAGATACTCCGGAATATTCCAACATTGCAACTCATGATAGTCAGCGTGAGTAAAATCGAAATCAGCGTAAGCGCACGTTTCTAGATGGCAGAAGTATTTTTTATCAGAAACAAACGTTGGTTGTGGGTAGTTTGTGGTGTAATAATCACCGCCCGCCTTATCTTTAACATCTGCTTGCCAAGTTGTGTAAGTATTTTTGTTACGACCAACCCCTGGTTCAGAACTCCATAGTGGGAAGCTTTTGCCACGAAGATTGAGGTAGCTTAGTTGTTCGCCACAGCCGTACACCGATTCTGATTCACTTGCTGCAATACGAACCCAAAAACGGTTGTACTTTTCATCAAATGCAGTGAATTCAACTTTAAGGCGTGCCTCTGCCGTTTCAAATATCCTAGCTTGCAATACAGCCTCACCATCAAGACTAAAGGTAATGACGACGTCATCTGAGTTTTCTGTGATTGCGAATTTCTTCAGCGGTAAACGCTCTGACACATAATCAGAAATATCAAAGTTACCGCGGTACATATCAAAAGTGCCTTGCCCAATACCTAGGTACAAAGAGGGGCTAACTTGTGAGTGTTCAAATACAGTTCTGTTTTTGTGGCTAATAGTAAAACCTGATGGCGTTTGGGTAAGTTTCATTCGAAAATCTTCTGAAATAGAGATAAAATTTTGGCGCAACCTGGGTGTTCACCCAAGGAAAAAGCCTTCGGTGTGCTGCGCCTAGCTAGCGTATAGATGAAATTTGTTGCTCTTAACGAATTGACGCTGCAATAAGATTGCTAGTGAACACCGCTACAGCGTCAATCGAGTTAGATTAGGTACTGATTACTTAAATTGGATGTCGTATTCTGCTTTGATCTTCGCTTCACACGTTTTGATTTCGTTCTCAAAACGTTCTAGCCATTTCTTACCTTCCGGGCCTGTCTCTTTCAAAAATTCTTCTCTAACAGGTGCCGCAGCCGTAACAAATGCTTGTTTTTCAGCTTCTGTTGGGCTGTAAACTTTACCGCCAGCTTTCTTGAATTCTTCATACGCTGTGTATTCGCGGTGTTTAGGGTATGAACGTAGGTATTGGTTTTGTGCCGCGATACCATCGATTACCACTTGTTTTAGCTCATCCGGGAGCGACTTAAATTTCATGTCGTTGAATACCCAAGCGCCGCCCATGTAACCGTGACCATCAAGGATCATGTAATGGATACTTTCATGGAACTTGTTCATGATGATATCTACGATACCGTTTTTAGTACCGTCAACCATACCCGTTGAAAGTGCTGTGTACACTTCTGGCCATGCGATTGGTGTTGGTGCACCGCCAAGTGCTTTAACAAGGTCTTGCTGAGTTTTTGCCGGTACCGTACGAAGTTTTAGACCTTTTACGTCACCCGGTACTTTTACTTCTTTCTTGGTTGTTGCGATGTTACGCCAACCACCAGAGTTCGATACTGCCATTAGACGCACGTTTGGTGCACGTTGCATGAGCTCTTTACGCACGTCCGCAATGAGTTGTTCGTTGTCGTACACACACTCTGCTACGCGGTCATTTGGTAGTAGGTATGGCAGGTCGAATGCACCAACTGGTTGCCAGAAACCGCCTAGCTCAGGAATCGTTGTTTGGAAGTAATCGAACATACCCGCTTGTACCCCAGCGATACACTCTTTTGCGTTGGCACACAGCTGACCTGCGGGGTAGATATCAACTTGAATTTTACCGTTAGAACGAGACTCTACATAATTCTTCAATACAAGTAGCGATTGGTGGTTGTAGCTATCTGCTGTCGTTACATGTGGAATAGTTAGTTTGTAATCCGCTGCATTTGCAGCACCAGCCGCAAGAAGAGATGCAGTGGCAAGGCCCAGTAGTGTTTTCTTCATGTTGTTTCCTTACTCATTATTGGTGCGGCTCATTTATTAGGGCAAAGAGCCGTGGGACTAATTGAGAATTAATTTGCCTGTATTTCTATTTTTTGTTGTTTTTTTAACCTAAAAATGGTGATTGAGAGCATAATCGCGTTAAACATATCGTTTAGTAAGCCACCATAAGATCCAACCAAGACCGCATTGATCATCCAAGTTAAGGTGCAAATCAGGAATGCAATTCGCATTCGCATGCCTTCGGAAATAAACAGTGCGTAGCAACTAATGATTGATGCAATCGCCGGTAACACATCACGTGGCTCTGAGTAGAAATAAACACTCATCGCTATCTGCACCGCAAGGAACAGGTAAAAGACTTTAAGTCCTTTATATTTCACTGAAACTAGCGCACGGAACGAGTTTATTAATAAATTCAACCCAGCCACGACAGCGCCAAGCAAGGTATAGTGAATTGAGAACGTCAAACAAGAGAGGCAGATAACAGCTCGCATGCGATTGTCGTTAGTTGTAAATGATGCAAATAGGTTTAAACCTAATGCCACAAATCCCAATGCTTGGACCAGTGTCTCATTCATCTAATTTTCTACGCTCAACTTTTGTTTTCAATTTCGCTCAATACAATTCTTGGCAAAAAAATCTATATAAAGTTCAAGAGCTTATGATTGCAAGGGTTTGTCGTTTTTCTTACGCGGATTGACTATAAATTACATATTCGATTAGTTATAATGAATAAAATTCAGCTTTCGATTCCAAACCAGAATGGATACAGATTTACTTCGCACTTTTTGCCAACTTGCCGATGACAAGAACTTCCGTGTTGCCTCGCAACACCTCTATATCACTCAATCCGCGCTAACTAAGAAGATTCAGCGCCTCGAAGAACAGCTAAAAGTTTCATTATTTGAACGCGGTCGACATGGCGCAGAATTAACCCCAATGGGTAAGGTTCTACTGCCAGAGGCAAAGCGGGTTCTTAAAGGCTTTGAATCATTTCAACGCTTAGCAACCTTCGTTGCTGAAGGTACCTCCGGTCATCTTAATATCGGCTTTGGTATCTCTTCTTTCCACGAAGCGCCAAACTATATTGCTAAGTTCAAGCAAGATTGCCCCGATGTTCACGTCACGCTTAATGACTACCCTTCTCACCAACTGGTTGAAGAGCTGCAATTAGGTAACCTGCAACTGGGTTTTGACCGTTTATCAGTCGATCCGCCGCTTAAAGCTATCCCGCTATACTCGGACCGCCTGGCCATCGCGATTCATAATGAAGAGATGTTAAACTTTGATAATCTGTGGGGCTCGCTTAGTCACTACAACTATCTAGGCTTGAGTCGTGATAAAAACCCGACCCTTAATAAGCACATCACCAATTATTTGTGGGAAGCAAAGCAGCGCCCAGCGGTGTTTGAAGAGGCCAACGACATTGTTACTGCGTTAGCACTGGTTTCAGCCCGTTTGGGTTACACCATCATTCCTGCAAGCGTAGCGCGGATCAGCCAGCCGCATATTCGCTTTATTCCGCTAACAGGCAAACACTCCGAGTGGGAAATTGGGCTACTTTGGAACAGCGATATCACCGATCCGGTGCGTGAAGCGTTTATTAAGAAAGTGGTCAGCAAGTAAAACCGCTCTCAGCGCTGACTATAAAAAGAGTATTGGCGGCTATTTCCGCCGATTTACCCACCGCTGACAATCAATGGTTGCCAGGTCAAACCCCACTGCTTGTTAACCCAAAGGCAGCGCCATCACTATTGCGTCTTCACGCCCCTTCACTGCCGGGTAATAGTTATGGCGCACCGTCACCTGGTTAAAACCAAACTCTTCGTAAAGCGCAATGGCAGCCAGATTAGAGGCGCGCACTTCCAACCACAGAGTGGCAATACCGCGTGCAGTTAACTGTTCGATCACCGCTGTCAACAGGGTGCGCCCTCGCCCTTGGCGTTGCCAGGTGGGGTGAATGGCGATATTAAACAACGTCGCTTCATCAAGCACTATCTGGGTTATAGCGAAACCGGCCATCTGCCCATCCGCTTCCAGTTTCAGGTTAAGGTAACGCTCACCTTGATTACTGGCGAAGGTCGCTGCTGTCCAGGGAAATGCATGGCTGGCTTGTTCAATTTTAAACGCGGTGGCCAGGTCGGCCGTGGTCAGGGTAGAAATCGTGTTCATGATGACAAATCTGCTGCCACAGTGCCCGTTTGGCACCGGCATTTTGAGAAAGCTCGGCCAATGCCGGGCTAAATAACTGAGCACCGGGTACCGCAAGCGGCTCCTCAATGCCCAGCCGCCAACTGTTGCACTTAATATCTTCCGGTAACATGGCCACCTGGTCCGGTGTCAAACCATAGGCTTGTGCCGCTGTTAACCCCAGGCTGCGCAGCACATCACAAAACAGCTCATCATGCGGTTGCGGCAAAACCTGCGCCACCACCAGCAAACGCACCTCCGGTGGCACGCTGACCGCCACTTCCCCCTGTAACACACCAGGACGACGCAATACCCATTGCGTAATGCCTAATTGTTGTAACAACCAGTCGCGTTTTGCTGCCATGCTGCTCCCCGTGAGTTAAGTGCGTTAGCTATTTTCTGCCGCGTCATGCTAACAAACCCTCAAGCTCTGCGCCATGCTTGCTTTAGTTCTACTCTGCAACTGCCCCCCTTTTAGGTATATAATCCCGGTTCAATTTTGAGGAGCTAAAACTGATGTCTGCCATGACCCCCGCCAGTGAAGTGATACTGCGCCACAGTGATGAGTTTATTAAACGCCGCGTACTGTTCGCTGGTGACCTGCAGGATAGCCTGCCCGCCCAATTCGACGCTGCAGATGTGCGGGTTCATACTCAGCAATATCATCATTGGCAGTTACTCAACCGCAGCATGGGCGACAATGCACAGTTCGGCTTGACGGTGGAACCCGAGTTTATCGCCGAATGCGACACACTTATCTATTACTGGCCGAAGAACAAACCGGAAGCACAGTTCCAACTGTGCAATATTCTGGCTCTGCTGCCGGTGGGGATAGAAGTCTTTGTGGTAGGTGAGAACCGCAGTGGGGTGCGTAGCGCGGAACAACTGTTGGCAGGCCATGTTCAGCTAACCAAAATCGACAGTGCCCGCCGCTGTGGGTTATACCATGGCAGCCTAGATGTGCAGACTCAATTTGAGCTAGCGGAGTGGTGGCAAAGCTACCCGATACATGACCTGGAAGTGAAAACATTGCCGGGTGTATTTAGCCGCGATGGGCTGGATGTTGGCAGCGCGCTGCTCCTGTCAACGCTGGAAAAACACCAGAAAGGCAAAGTGCTGGAAGTCGGTTGCGGTGCTGGCGTGGTCGCCGCCGTAATGGCCCGGCTGTCACCGAAATTGAAACTGACCCTGAGCGATGTGAACGCAGCGGCGGTTGAATCCAGCCGCGCCACGCTGGCGGCTAACGATATAGCCGGTGAAGTTTTGGTGAGTAATGTCTATTCGGATATCACTGGTCGTTTTGACCTGATTATTTCCAACCCGCCGTTCCACGATGGTTTAGCCACCGACCTAACCGCCGCAGAAATGCTCATCCGTGGTGCGGTAAAACACCTGCCGATTGGTGGCGAATTACGCATTGTGGCCAATGCCTTTTTACCTTACCCGAAAATTCTGGATGCCACGTTCGGCAGCCATGAAGTATTAGCGCAAAATGGCCGTTTTAAAGTCTATAAAGCGACGGTGGGCCGCCCAGCGCGGGAAGCAAAAAAAAGATAATTAATCGGTTCTGCTTTATGACCGAAAGAGCAAAAAAATCGGCCTGTATTGCTCTCGTAGGGTACCCGTGTCATTCAAGCTGTAGCAGACGTTTGCGTTTTTCCCCCACTAGGAAGAATTCAAACGTGATTCAATAACGCATCGCGTTTTTACGCTACAACTTGAATGAACATGGGGGTATAAGCACTTTATCTATGCCTCATCATGCATAAAATAGGCTCATGACTTTATATTTCTCGCCAAGCATACACGCACGCTGTAACGCTAGCGGCAAGGAGTTACACTGCTCTACCCTGTTCACAATACCCCCTTTGCTTTATCAATAACCGCGATATGTCGATAACACTGCATGAACCAAAAACAGCGCATTACCGGCGTCGCATCGCCCAGCCCTGCACCAACAAGAAGATGGCGTTTTTTACAGCAAACGCTGCTAAACAGGGAAATAACGGTTGACGAAACCTGCAAAATCTCTAGAATTCGCCACCGTGGTTGTGTTACTCCGGTAACGTTTTGGTACTGCGAAGGTGGCGGAATTGGTAGACGCGCTAGCTTCAGGTGTTAGTGTCCTTACGGACGTGAGGGTTCAAGTCCCTCTCTTCGCACCAAAAAACATCACAGATTTATATTGCACAGCACTTATGCGAAGGTGGCGGAATTGGTAGACGCGCTAGCTTCAGGTGTTAGTGTTCTTACGGACGTGAGGGTTCAAGTCCCTCTCTTCGCACCAAGCTGGTGATATAAATCAATCAATGCAACACATCTTTTGTGCGAAGGTGGCGGAATTGGTAGACGCGCTAGCTTCAGGTGTTAGTGTTCTTACGGACGTGAGGGTTCAAGTCCCTCTCTTCGCACCACTTGATGGGTTCTCTTCTTGTTGTTCCTCGCGGTTTAATCGATTAAAAAAGCTGACTGGCTCTGATGGCATTTGCCACTTTTAACTGCGCTTGGCTATTTTTTCCTCAACTATAAAAAACTTTTACTATTCCTCGCGTTTTGCACATGCCATCAAGGCGATAGCGCATTACACTTAGCTCATTAACTTGATGAGTTGACCGTATACAAGCGACGCATCGAGCGCAAAAATTCCCAATACTATTTTATATGGACAATGATCGTTGAAGACTTCACTCTCCACCTTATCGCTGTTGCTGGGGTTATGTACCCCATGGGTTAGCCAAGCCAGCAACTCACAACTGACCTCGCAGATTGTCGACAAATATGCTGAACATATGTTCTTCAACAGCGGCGCAATCGGTATGTCGCTGGTAGTGATCGACAATAATCAAGTGGTGAACCGCAGTTTTGGCAGCACCAAACCGGGTAACAATCAACGCCCGCAGCCCGACTCGTTGATCCGCATTGCCTCCATCACCAAGCTGATGACCAGCGAAGTGATGGTTAAAATGGCGGCTGAAGGTAAAGTCAAACTGACCGACCCACTGCGTAAATATGCGCCTAAAGGGGCTTATGTTCCCGCTTACAGCCCCTCTCAGCCGATAACGCTGCTGAATTTAGCTAGCCATACCAGTGGATTGCCCCGTGAACAACCCGGGAAAAAGCCGCCAAAGACACCGGTCTTTACCTGGCCGACCAAAGCACAGCGCTGGCAGTGGCTGGCACATGCCAAGATCACCACACCACCCGGGACTCACGCGGCCTATTCTAACTTGGCTTACGACCTACTGGCGGATGCGCTCTCTCGTGCTGCAGGCAAGCCCTACAACGCCCTGCTGCGTGAAAAAATCACTACCCCCTTGGGGATGGTGGATACCACATTAACCCCGACCGCTGAACAGTGCTCACGCTTGATGGTGGCCGCGGTCAATCCCAGCACCTGCCGGGATACCAGAGCCGCAGCTGGCAGTGGTGGCGTTTACTCCACCCCGCGTGATATGCAGCGCTGGATGCAGCAATTTCTTTCTTCTAACGTCACCGGGCCACGCAAGCCCACCGCTGCCAGTGAACAAACCATGTACTTCCAACGCCAGAATTTGGTTACCGTGAAGGGTATGGACGTTCCCGGTGAAGCATCGGCCCTGGGTTTGGGTTGGGTTTATATGGCACCTCAAGCGGGCCTGCCGGGGATCATTCAGAAAACAGGTGGTGGCGGTGGATTTATCACCTATATGGCGATGATACCGCAGAAAAATATCGGCGTATTCGTGGTGGTGACCCGTTCAGAATTGAGCAAGTTTACCAATATGAGCGACCCGGTTAATCAGTTGGTGGCAGATTTAGCGGCTAACCAGGGTTGAAATAAGTTGACCCAACATGGGCACACCACGGGTGTGCCCATTGCTGATATCTCTCGATGACTCAGATCACTGACAACTAAAACGGAAGGTCTTCGACTGGCACGGAGCTAGTTGAGTGAATTCCCCTTTAGCCGCATGCTGCTGCGATAGCGGTTGTTCATCCATCGCTGTTTCCACCCACTCTGTTAATGGCCGTGTGGTGGTTAACTGCCCGCTGAGCGTGCCTTGTTCCGCCGGGTTGTACACGCGGATAATCAGAGCTTCAGCATCTTCAGCTTTCTTCAACACACTCAACACCGGGCCAGATTCTGCCATCGACAGCAGGCTAAAATGCAATGGTGTGCGGACATTAGCCAGATTCAGTTTCATCGCATCAAACGGCAGTTTGTTGTAACAACGAACCGGCGTCACATAGGCCCGGGCCTGTTGCATCACGCCCGCCTGATGAGGGTCGCCAGCAAAACTGAACAAGCTAAAGCGACAATGCAATTTGCCACGCATTTGTGAGTCTGGCGTTGGCAGTTTAATGCCGGAAGGACGCCCAGGGCGTAGCAACAACTCCTCCTTACCCAGCACCCCGACAGAACGGAACAGGGTTAAGGCAAAGGTATCGCGGCGTTCACCGATAATTTCAAACTCACGCAGCCCTTCAGTAAACAGCGCTAGCCCGTGTTGCTTATCATGCAGTGCCGCAAAGTTCATCAATTGCCATACCGGGATCGGCGCTTCCTTCCAGCCCTCTTGCTGCCAATGGGCCATCGCAGGATCGTCCACCGGGCGGGTAATGGTACCAAATTGGTTATCTGCCAGTACCGTCTGGCTGGCAAATGGCGTTGGGATCAGCACACGGACACGGTGATCATCGGCTTGGTTATCTAACCACATTTCGATGTCGATCCGGCGGCTGTTATGCGCCAACGTCACTTCACAGCGCACATCAAGGTAACCGTCACAACGGCGTTCTGCCCGCTGTTGCAAATTAACCGGTAAGGCCATACGTAGCGCCAGTGTAATGCTACTCTGCCAGGCTTCATGCTTGATAGCGGTGGTGACGGCGCTTTCAGTTGAATAGATCAACCACTCCTGACGGGAAGGTGAATAGTCATACTCATCACCATCGTCAGAACCTTCTTCCAGTTGTAGCACCTGCTGATAACGGCAACCGGTCTGCTTATCTTCAATATCCAGCGTGCCATTGGCATTGAGCCCAATACGGTAATAGGCGTTTTCCAAACATTCTGCCGCCGCTACCGATGGCTGGCGCTGTTTACCCGCTTGGTTAGCGTGAATATGCAAGGTGCAATAGCCCATCGCTGGCAGTGGCTGATACAACTGGATGTCGTACTCCATAAACGGGTCGTAGTTGCCGTAGTGCACAATCTGGCGGTCCACCAACCCCGGGTCAATCTCCCGCGCAGCACGGATAAAATACTCCACCGGTTGCCCTTGCTCATCAAGCAGCGAGAATTGCTGGGCGCGAATGCGGATCGTGGTGTTGATCACCTCACTACGCGCATAAGGCAACAAGTTAAAGAAGGTCAGTTTATCTGCCACCGACCCGGGTGCATCACCATGCTGTACTGGCATATTGTCGACAATCTTGCGCATATAGAAACGGACCAGGTTCTCGGCCATATCATCTGCCAAGATAAACCGCGTCATAATCTCCTGGTGCACCTTGTCACTACAGCAACAACCAATACTGTCGTGGGCATGGTTTTTCAGGATCTCTTTCCACATTTTTTCCAACAGACCGTGATGGTATTCAAAACCCAACGACCAGGCGATAGCGGCCAATGGCTCAAGGATATTGACGATTTTGTTCTCAATCTCGGCATGAGCAATCTTAATATCCATACGGGTCGACGAAATAGTGCGGTGTACACGCATATACTTGCCGTCGTTGAACTCGCCTTTTAATGTCGCCAAACGTTCACGGCTAGCTTCAATCTGCTCGAATACCTGCTCAAAACGGCTCATCACAAACTCGCGCTGCGGGTAAATCTCGCGCAATTTAGCCATTACCTGGAAAATATTCTGTTGCAGTGGCATCTGATCGTGGCCGTTAGGCAGCAGAATATCTTTGGTGACTGAGGCGTTTTCCAATACGTTGAAATAGCTATCCAACCGTTTACGCAACCCGGCTTCATCTTCTGGCAGGTATTTACCAATGGCATAACCTAATGGCAATACTTGTGCCGCCACTTCACTGCCATCGTTGCTCTGCCAAAAAAACTCAGTCTTATCGGTGCCATGGCGTTCGGAACAGCCGCGCCAGAACATGGCGCGGGTAATACCAAAGCCATTGAAAATATGCGGTAACTGCGAAGACATACTGAAAGAATCTGGCAGATAGCCAATCTTCATCGGCTCACCAAAGGCCAGGCAATCACGCATGCCATACATCAGGTTACGGACAATGGATTCCCCCGACACCACCATGGTATCGGTTTGGCTATACCACGGGCCGATAATCAGTTTACCTGCCTGCACCAGTGCTTTCACCCGCTCACGGTTTTCTGGCTTGATGGCGAAATAATCCTCCAGCACTGCCGTTTGACCATCCAGCACATAGAAACGATACTCTGGGTCACTTTCCAGCCGGGCCAAGATCTCTTCCATGTTGTTAATCAGCAGGATACGTGACTCCTCGGTGGTGAAATACCACTCACGATCCCAATGCATATGCGGTGTAATATGTACGCGTGATACAGGTTTCATGTTCAATTCCTAAATAAGCCAGCGCCGCTTTTACGGCGCTAAAAAAAAATTACTCAGCTTTAACAATGGTGTATTTGCCTTGCTGCAGCGCATGGCGCCGCCAGAAGATCAGCACCAGCGTGGAGATTACCGTGCCAATCAGTGCCGCCCCAAACCAAATGGCTGCTGACAGCAAGCCCCCCAGGCCATTGTCATGCAATAAGAATAACGAGAAGATCCCGGCGCCCGGCGTTGATAAGCCAATGCCCATTCCACCAACAATCGCCCCCGTGACCATTGAACCCACCAGGAAGGAACCAATCACCCGCAGTGGATCTTCAATCGCCATTGGGATCGCCCCCTCGGTGATCCCGGCCAGGCCGAGCAGCCAGGTGGATTTCCCGGTCTCAATTTCAAACTGTTGGAACAGACGTGGGGCCAGCAGAGTAGAAGCAGTCACCGTGAAAGCGGAAACCATCTTGACTGCGCCAAAAATCGCATAGGGGCCGAACACACCATTAGCCATTGCCCCCAGGCAGAACGCATAGGCGGCTTTATTCACTGGGCCACCCAGATCAAAGGAACACATAAAGCCAAGAATAGCCCCCAGCACCAACGCATTGGCACCCGACAAGCTATTGAGCCAAGCGGTCAGGCTGTTGTTCAGCCAAGCTACCGGTTGACCAATCACAAACAGCATCAGGCTACCTGCCACTAAGGTGCCGATCACCGGATACAGGTAAAATGTCAGGAAGCCATTAAAGTTAGGGCTAAGGCGCACATTGTTCTTCACCCAACGCATCAAGTAACCGGCAATCAGGCCCCCCACCACACCACCGAGGAAACCGGAACCGATCATGTTGGCGGCTAACCCGGCGGCAAAACCCGGTCCTAATGCCGGTTTATCCGCCAATGAATAGGCGGTATACGCTGACAGCACCGGCACCATCAAGATCCCCAGCATGCCACCGCCCAATTTGCGGTACATCCACAGCCAGGAGTTCTCTTGGTCGAACAGATGTTGCAGGCCGAGCATTTGTGCCAGTAATACTGACACCGCTAACACGGTACCCCCGGCAACGATCAGCGGCACCGCAAACGAGATGCCGCTCAACAAAGCCTGTTTCAGTTCAGTCTTAACACTGGGTTTCTTTACTGGTGCTGCGCTTTGCTGAACCCGAGGGGCATCTTTCGCCTGTTCACCAGCAGCCAACGCCTGCTGTAAAATACGTTCAGCATGTTTAATCGGTTCCGCCACTGGCGTTTCAATACGCGGAATACCGTTAAAACGTTCTACTTCTTTAATCGCCACTTCGGCGGCAAATACGCAGGCTGTGGCCTGATTGAGTTGTTCAGCGGTCAACCGCCCTTCGATACCATTGGCACCTTGTTTCTCAACATAGACATTGATGCCCAGTTTACGCCCGGCTTTCTCAAGATATTCCGCTGCCATATAGGTGTGGGCGATACCCGCTGGGCAGGCAGTGACGCACACCACGGTTGGCCGAGACTGATCTTGCGGTTTCTCTTCTGCTTCCGGGGCACCGCCCGCCAACAAAGCCAGCAACTGCTCTGGGGTTGTCGCTTGCAGCACCGCTTCACGCACATCATCATCCACCAGCGCGGTCGTCAGGCTGGTCAATAACTGCATATGGGTGGAACCGGCTTGATCTTCAGGGATCGCCAACAGAAAGATCAGGTTGACGCTTTCCGGGCCATCAATCCCTTCCCATTGCAGTGGTTCTTTCAGTGTGGCAACAGCAAATGCGGCTTCTTTTACCGCCTTGCTTTTGCCGTGCGGTACCGCCAAGCCTTCACCCAGTGCAGTGGGGCCTTGTGCTTCACGCGCCAATACCGCTTGTAGGAAAGCGTCTTTATCATACAACTTGCCTTGATCTGCCAATTGATCAGCAAGTTGCTGGATAGCCTGATCACGTCCCGCAAATACCGTTTGCAGGTTTATCAGACTGGGATGGGTCAGGCTGCTCAGGTTCATCGTTATCCTCAGATTGGTTATCTTCACTCAGGTGCCGAGGCCGTTCCCTCGGCAAAATATGGCTCTATGATAATCATTGTTATAATACCATTTTGTGATCTATTTCAAATCAACACAATTTTTGTATTATATTTGTATCATATAACTTGGAGTGAAATGATAACAACTGCACAAATTATGGTGTTATCTGTTTTTTTATCCGCTCACGAAAGCTAGAATGCAGGCAGATCGTCACACAACCCCAGGGATACCCGCGCTGTGAGTAAAAAACCCATCTATCGCCAGATTGCCGATACCCTGCGTAAACAAGTTGCTGATGGTGAACTGCAACCCGGTGCAGCACTGCCGACGGAAGCCCAGATGCGTGAACAATATGGGGTTAGCCGAGTCACGGTGCGCCAGGCGTTGAAATTACTCACTGAAGAGCAAGTAATTGAAAGTATTCAGGGTAGTGGCTGGTATGTAAAAGAAGAAAAGGTCAATTACGACATCTACCAGCTCACCAGTTTTTATGAAAAGTTGGCTGACCGTAATGTGGAAACTCACAGCGAAGTACTCGCCTTTGAAGTGGCAAAAGCCAGCCCAACCATCGCCGAAGCACTACGTTTAACCACCGAAGACAAAGTGTATTACGTCAAGCGAGTGCGCTATATCAAACAAAAACCAGTCACACTGGAAGAAACCTGGATGCCGCTGGCACTCTTCCCCGACCTCAGTTACGAAGTGATGGAAAAATCAAAATACCATTACATTGAGCAGGTGAAAAAGCGGGTGATTGAGCGTAGTGAGCAGGAGATTATTCCCGTGATGCCCAGTGAAGATGTGGTTAACGCCCTCTGCATTGACCCACAAAAACCGATCCTGGAGAAAGTATCTACTGGCTTTCTTGACGACGGCACCGTGTTCGAATTCAGCCGCAACTTCTTTAAGAGTGATGATTACAAATTTACGCTAGTGGCAAAACGTGGGCGCTAACAGCGTGGCTTCTCTTATTGCTGGGTGTGCCAAAATTGAATATACGTACCATTACTCTATAAGCCAAAGCAGGATGGCGGTTCTAATGATTTGCCATCTCCCACTTTATTAGAGAGCTGACCTTTGGCTGGTGTAATCAGGGCAGACACAAAGGTCTGCCCTACCAAATAGCAACACGGATGAACCAAGGTCTAATCCCCTCAGCCCAAAGGGTCACCCTTTAATATCAGTTCACTTTAACTGGCATACCCAAGCGCGCTTTCATCGCAGTGTCGACTTCGCTTTGGTTGACAGCCGGATCCATCAATACTTTCTCCACAGGGGCTGTAATCGTCAGCGGGACAGGATCTTTCGACTTAATCTGTTCTTCGTTAGCCGATAACGGGTTATGTACTTCCACGTAGCGTGAGCCATCTGGCTCCACAGACACTTTTATCGGTTCATTGATAAACTGCACGCGGGTACCTACCGGCACCTTGTTAAATAAGTATTTGATATCGTCAGATCTCAAACGTACACAACCGTGGCTTACGCGTAAGCCAATACCAAAGTTGGCGTTAGTGCCGTGGATGGCATACAAACGGCCAATATACAGTGCATGCAAGCCCATCGGGTTGTCTGGACCCGCCGGGACGACAGCAGGCAGGATCTCACCTTCAGCCGCATACTCTGCGCGCATTTTCGCGGTTGGCGTCCAGGTTGGCCCTGCTTTCTTGCGCTGTACCGTGGTCACCCAATCCTTCGGGGTATCTGTACCCAACTGACCAATACCTATCGGTAATACTACTACGGTATTACTGCCTTTAGGGAAGTAATACAGGCGCATTTCCGCGCTGTTGATAATAATGCCTTCTCTAGGGGTATCCGGTAGCAGCAATTGCTGTGGAATCACCAGCTTACTACCAGGCCTTGGCAAAAAGGGATCAACCCCTGGGTTCGCTTCCAGAATATTACTAAACCCCATCTGATACTCAGCCGCGAAGCTCTCCAGCGGCAGTTTGCTATCTGCAGGAATCGTAATTTCAATATTCTCACCGATAAGGCGGCTTCCCTTGGCGGGTAACGGGTATACAACAGCGGATGCTGCCTGGCTGAACACAGTCAGGGCAGTAAACAGGGTTAATAACGCGCGAATGCTCATTTTCATCTTCGTAATTAGAGTGGTGGCCATGTTAGCTATTAAAAGTCTATACACGGGTTCTTTCAAGTTGAGGCCAGAATACTACCCTTGTCACCGTGGTAACTGTACCCCCGATTGAGGGATGGATAAGCCAAATAACAGAGGAAAGCCAGCTTCCCTGCAGCTTGAAAGACAACGAGTATATGTCGTCTCCGATCAAATGTGACCGGACGCGCATTATATGTGCACTTGGTAGCAAGAGGGAAATATTACTCGCGTAAACTCCCCTCTTTTTTGGCGCCCAATAGCGCCACTACCGAGAATTGTTTCTCCCCACATCGCCTTTGTTAAGGGTTGTTACTCAAAAACCATGGCGGTACAACACTGAACCCGCCCATTTCCCCTCTTGATTCAACGCTAATAAAGAGCAATTGTCGCCATCACGCCACTTTCACCGACTTGCTCGCGTCATAAAAATGTCATCAAAAGCTGTTAATTAATGAGCCCGCCAATCTATCGGGCTATTAGGGATGACCCATAATGTCAAAAAAAACAGCACTATCTGCACTGTCTATCGCCATACTGCTTTCGCTCAACACGGCTTGGGCCATTGAAGCCAGGACTATACAAGCAACAGAGTTGATCTCGGGGTTCAGCCTGCTGAATAACAGCACTGCAGGGCAGAGGGTATTAAATGACAACCTCAATACGTCAATCGCCACCAATAACAACGCCTCTGATGCTGTGCGTGCCAGAGCCATCAGCGATAACACCATTGCGGCACTGATTGGCTCAATCAGCAACGGTTTACTGGTGGCAAATGCCCTTGGTCCAAAGATGTATGGCACTTTCGCTTCCGCTAACAGCATCAATGCCGCTAATTATACCGCCACCACCTTCTCTAAGAATTTCGAAGCGCTATTCTCACAAGTTAATGCGCTCATTCAGGTCGATTCCAGCTTTGCCAAAAACTACTATGCCAATGGCAGTGCCAATGGTAACCCCGCTCAGCTCGCCACGGGCATTAGTCTGCCAGCCGGTGGGGTCTATAACGTTTATGACTTGGCTTACCATCCTTCTGAAGCCAACCGTAATACCATTGGCGACTCCCGCCCTGTCCAGGTCGCCCCCGATAGCATCGACACGTTCAGTGCGCCTGATTTCTTCGGCGTTGAAACCGACTCGGCAGTGGCCATCATCCCCACGCTTAAAAGCAATGCGGCGTTTCCGAGTGGGCACGCCGCCTTTGGTTTTGCCAGTACGTTGCTGTTTGCTGAAATGGTGCCAGAGCGCTTCCAGGAATTCCTGTTACGGGGTTCGGAATATGGCAATAGCCGTATGGTACTGGGTGCCCACTATGCATTGGATGTGATTGGCGCACGGATCATGACCACCTACGCATTAGCACAAATACTGAACAATAACCCTGATTATTTGGGGCAAAATATTGCCAGCATTCTCGGGGCCCCGATGGTCACCACCAATGACTTCCAAGGGTTGATGCAAGCAGCTCAAACTGATTTACGCAGCCTGTTGGAACAGGGTTGTCAGAGCACCCTTGCCGAATGCTCCGCCGCAGACCAAGCACAACGCCAGGCTATAGCTGCGCAAAACAAAGCCGATTATCGTTACCGTATGACTTACGGCTTGGCAGTGATAGGTCCAACCGACCTTGCCCCGGTGGTGCCAGAAGGCGCTGAGGTGCTAATTGCCAGCCGTTTCCCTTACCTCACCGCTGAACAGCGGCGCGATGTGCTGGCCACCACCGAGATAGAATCCGGTCATGCTCTTGATGATGGCTCCGGTTGGGCCAGGATTAATCTCTACGATGCCGCGGATGGTTACGGTGCCTTTAACGGTAATATCACGGTGAATATGGATGCCAACCAAGGCGGGTTCAGCGCCTATGATGTTTGGGCCAATGATATTGCCGGTAACGGTAACTTTGTCAAAAACGGTTCAGGGGTACTCGAATTCACCGGTAACAATAGTTTCTCCGGCCCAACAACCGTGGCAGGTGGTACGCTGATCATCAATGGCTACTATGGGAACTCTGCGGTCACTGTTGATAATGGAGCTTTGCTGGGTGGTTCGGGTACGGTTGGCGCATTAACCGCGCAATCCGGTGCCATTATCGCACCAGGCAATTCCATTGGCACTTTGCAGGTAGCCAATAGTGTCACCTTCCAGCCGGGGGCTCGCTATGCGGTAGAAATTGCCACTGATGGCCGCAGTGACCAAATCCAAAGCCAAGGCATGGCCATACTAAAAGGTGCGGATGTGCTGGTCTCGCTCGAACACAGTGGCAACCTGCTTAGCCAAAATGAGGTCCACAGTCTACTGGGTCACCAATACACCATTTTAAGCGCACAGCTTGGGGTTCAGGGTCAGTTCGATACCGTACAACCTGACTATCTGTTCCTGGGGACCACGCTTAACTATCAACCTACCCAGGTCACCTTGAACGTGGGCCGCAACACGACCGCCTTCGCGGATATGGCATTAACGCCAAACCAGCGGGCGCTGGCTACTGCTGCGGATACCTTGCCAGCAGGCAACCCAGTTTATGAAAGCATCCTGACCAGTCAAAGCGCTTGGGAAGCACAGCAGGCCTATCGCCGCTTATCTGGGCAAATTCATGCGGATATGGCTTCAGCCCAGATCAATGACAGCCGTTACCTGCGAGATGCCTTGAATGAACGCTTGCGCCAAAGTGAAGGGCTTACCCGCTCACCAGACATTAAGGTGAATGAGGGGGGAGCTTGGGCACAATTCCTCGGGGCATGGGACCACGCCTCTGGTGACGCTAATGCGACGGGCTATCAGGCATCCACTTATGGCATCCTGATGGGGTTGGACTCCACCTTGGCACAACAATGGCAGCTTGGGGTGACCAGTGGTTATACCCGCACCTCACTCGACGGCGGCTACGGTTCCAATGCCACCAGCGACAACTACCATCTGGGGGTTTACGGCGGCAAGCAGCTTGATAACTTGGCATTGCGTGCGGGCAGCACCTATACCTGGCACCGTATCGAGACCTCACGCAACGTGAATTACGCTACTCAGTTTGATAACCCGAATGCCAATTACAGCGCTCGCACTCAACAACTGTTTGCCGAAGCAGGCTACAGCATCCAGGCGAGCACCGTGAAGCTGGAACCTTTCGCCAACCTGGCCTATATCAACTACCAAAATAACGGTATTGCCGAAAATGGCGGCGCAGCCGCGTTACACGGTGATAAGCAGCATACTGATGCCACCGCCTCAACACTCGGCATGCGTGCAGATACCCAGTTGCAAGCGGTTACCCTACGTGGTGAGTTGGGCTGGCAACACCAGTATGGTGATAGTGATCGTGGCATTGGGCTGATGTTCAGCGGTAGCAGCGTGCCATTTGTTAACAATAGCGTGCCGGTATCCCGTGATGCTGCGGTAGTGAAAGCCAACGCCGAAGTCACCGTTGGCAACAATGCAACACTCTCGTTGGGCTATGGTGGTCTGGTATCGTCAAGCCACCAGGACAACAGGGTTAATGCTGGCTTTACCTGGCATTTCTGATAGTTAAGCCTTCCGCACCGCATCTTCGCAGGAAGAGGCGGTGCAATTACGCTTTTTGGGTGATACTCAAACTCCCGGAAAATCGATTAAATACCTTTTCCCCGGGCTGATTAACTCATTACAGTACGATAAAGCAACTCATCGAGTTCACGGTCGCTGTCCGCCAGGCTGTCTGGTAACGCTTGCTGCCTGACATCCGCTGCCAGTTCCTTGGCAATAAACCCATGTATCCTCTCCCTGCGCGGGCCATATTCCGCTTCACCCGCACGCTGCTTCGACTGCAGCAACTGATGGATTTCCGCCAACAGCCGAGGTTCATCGACGGTTCCAGCCAATAGCTGGTCAAAACGCATCGGTGGTACCCCCTTGCCAGCTTCTATCCAACGCACCGCCAAGAGTGGGCGCAATACGTAAAAATATTTTTTTAGCCGTACTTGCTCCCCTTGTAGATAACCACGGAAGTTTTTCCGAGCCATCGACAAATAGTGCCAACGTGCCCGCTGGGCAGAAAACCACTGTGGGACCTGGCTGCGCAATGCCGCCACACTCTCTTGGCTCTCTTGATAGACCACCGGTGAATCCAGCCACTCGATCAACGTCGGGTTACCGCGTTTCAACAAACCTAAGGTCTTACGCCACTCCCAGCCACACACATCCAATTCCTGATCGATGGGCAGCTCTATCACATCCCGCTGTGGTTCTACGCGCAGATACCATTGCGCCTGATGAACATACAAAAAACGCACATCGTAATCACTGTCTGGGGAAGCGAATCCCCAGCCCCGGCTACCAGACTCGCAGGCATACAGCACCCGCACCTGGTAACGTTGCTCAACGTCGCGCAGTACCTGCCTGACTTTTTCACGCATGGCACTGCTAACACCATTTAATTGCTCTTCCATATTCTTATCCTTTCACGCACACCACTTGCCGCAGGGTATGAACCACTTCCACCAAGGAAGATTGTGCCGCCATCACGGCATCGATATTTTTATAAGCCATGGGGATCTCATCAATCACCTCATGGTCTTTACGGCATTCCACATGGGCTGTCGCCTGGATCTGATCAGCCACAGTAAAACGCTTTTTCGCGGCAGTACGGCTCATTACGCGCCCCGCTCCATGGCTGCAGGAACAGAAGCTTTCTTCGTTACCCAACCCGCGCACAATGAAACTTTTCGCCCCCATCGAACCGGGGATAATCCCCATCTGCCCCGCTTGCGCCGATACCGCGCCTTTACGCGTTACCCAGACCGACTCACCAAAGTGTGTCTCACGCTGCACATAGTTATGATGGCAGTTCACGGCTTCCTGCTGTGTGGTAAACGGCTTGGTTATAGTCCGCGACAACACCGCCAGTACGTGTTCCATCATCACTTCCCGGTTATGGCGGGCAAAGTCCTGCGCCCAACCCACTGCTTCCATGTAATCCTCAAAATGCGCGCTACCTTCGGCAAAGTAGGCCAGATTACGATCCGGCAAGTTAGCGATATGCTGCTGCATATCCTGTTGAGCCAGAGTGATAAACAGCGAACCAATGGCATTCCCCACACCACGAGAGCCGCTATGCAACATCACCCACACCTGCTGAGCTTCATCCAGGCAAACTTCAATAAAGTGGTTACCGGTTCCCAGGGTTCCCAAATGCAGATGGTTGTTCGTCTTCAGCAACTGTGGGTATTTATCGGTCAAGCGCTTAAAGCGCGGGGCTAATGTCGCCCAATATTTATTGACGGTTGCTGGCGGTTCCCCCCAGGCACCTTTATCTCTTTTACTGCGCGTTGACGAGCGACCATGAGGAACCGCCTGTTCAATGGCACTACGCAAGCCTGCCAGATTATCCGGCAGGTCGGCGGCGACCAAGGAAGTCCGTACCGCAATCATGCCGCAACCAATATCCACCCCCACCGCCGCAGGGATAATAGCCCCACGAGTCGGGATCACACTGCCAATGGTCGAACCTTTCCCTAAGTGCACATCCGGCATCACCGCCAGATGTTTAAAAATAAAGGGCATTTTTGCTGTATTCAGCAATTGCTCACGTGCTTCAGGCTCAACGGGTACACCTTGTGTCCACATTTTGATTGGAGCACTGTTAACTGGCGCGATTAATTGATAGTTATTTTTCATAGCGTTAGTCATCTTTTCTCTTTGATATCATCATTCCCGATCTTCACATTAGTTGCGGGAACATAAAGTCACTCTCGTTGCTTGATACATTGAAGCTTTCAGCCGAACCTATCATTACTGAACATCAACTTGAATGAACTGGTATAGATATAGCGAAAGACGTGCCAATTTCGAGTAAAACAGTGATAAAAATTTTAATGCATTGATATTTAATAAATAAAAAATCTATTATTGGTAACTGGAACCCATAACTACAAAGGTATATCTTATCCTTAAGGATAACAATTTATCTTAAGGGATAAAATGAAACGCAGAGTTGTGATTGGTGTGCTGGGAACCACACTGGATAGGCGCGGTAAACGAGAGAACCGTTGGAAAAAATGGCGCCCAACCGTCGGTGTATGCCAACAACCTGACCTCCCCATCGACCGCCTGGAACTGTTACATCAACCCCGAGACAAAGGGATGGCGCAACAGGTCGCGGAAGATATCATCGCAGTCTCGCCAACCACGCAAGTGGTATTACAACCAGTGGCACTGCAAGACCCTTGGGATTTTGAAGAGGTCTATAGCGCCTTTCTCGACTTTGCCAACCGCTACCCATTTGATACCGAAAATGAAGACTATCTGGTGCATATCACCACCGGTACTCACGTGGTACAAATCTGCTGGTTTCTGCTGACGGAGGCGCGCTATTTACCCGCAAAACTGCTGCAAACCGCCCCAGGTGAAAAAACCGAGCCGGTCTCCCCGCCGGGGCTCTATTCAATCATCGACTTGGATCTTAGCCGCTACGCAGCCCTCACCAGCCGTTTCTTGCATGAGCAACAGCGCTCAGTGTCATTTCTGAAATCCGGCATTGAAACACGGAACAGCACGTTTAATGCGCTGATTGACCAGATAGAACGGGTGGCCCTACGTTCTAATGCGCCCTTGCTACTTAACGGCCCTACCGGTGCCGGTAAGTCCTTTCTGGCAGAACGTATCTATCAACTACGCTACTCACGCCATTTAATCACAGGACGTTTTGTCGCGGTGAACTGCGCAACGTTGCGTGGCGATAATGCCATGTCGACCCTATTCGGCCATGTCAAAGGGGCATTTACCGGGGCCTTGCAAGCCCGAGCCGGCCTATTGCGTGAGGCCAACGGTGGCATGTTGTTTCTTGATGAGATTGCCGAGCTCGGGCTGGATGAGCAGGCGATGCTATTGAAAGCAATTGAAGAGAAGAAGTTTTTCCCTTTCGGTTCTGACCAGGAGGTGAGCAGCGATTTTCAATTAATCGCTGGCACCCATCGCAATCTGCGCGACTGGATTGCCCAAGGGCGTTTCCGTGAAGACTTATATGCCCGTATTAACATGTGGACTTTCGTCTTGCCCGGGCTAGCGGAGCGCCGTGAAGACATCGAGCCCAATATCGATTATGAACTACAGCGTTTTGCACGTAGCAACCAGACCCAGGTCCGTTTTGACCAAGAGGCACGGCAGCATTATCTAGCATTTGCCCGTTCTCCGCAGGCCCCCTGGCACGGCAACTTCCGTGAGCTGGGTTGTTCCATCACCCGGATGGCAACCCTGGCAGAACAGGGCCGCATCACGCGGTCATTGGTAGAAGAAGAAATCAACCGGTTGAAATTACAGTGGCAAGAGAGCAACACCGCATCACTTCCGACCCCATCACTCCCTGTCGAGCTAACCCCTATCGACCTATTTGAGCAAAGCCAGTTGGCAACCGTATTGCAGGTATGCCGTACTGCCACTTCGCTCTCAGACGCCGGACGGCAACTATTCGCCATTTCGCGCCAACAGAAGAAGCACCCGAATGATGCCGACCGCTTGCGTAAATATCTGGCCCGTTTTGGCTTGAGCTGGGATGAAATTCACAGATAGAACTGCTCTGTTTCAAGTTGCAGCCAACAGCGTGGCAACTTGAAGCAGGGTAAATAGTGAGGCTATTTCAATCCCAGATACGCTTTCGCCTCAGCCATATTATTATCGGTAATATCAATGAGTCTCGGCACTTGCCCTTTGCGATACAACAGGGCTTGCCAGCTCACTGCTTCGTCCGGTGCAGACGGTGTCTGGCGACTATCAAATATCATTCGCTGGTTTTCACCCAACGTAAAGATCAGATAGCGTTTGTCAGTACTCACTACCCGTACCTGCAGTGCTTCAAAACTCCGGGTTATCTCACTGGCATAATGAGACCAATCATCCATCATGGTAGAAAAATCCATCGCCTGTTGTGAATTCTCATCAGTGAATGTTTGTATTACTGGCTGGATCAGCACCAATTCCGTTTGATCAAGCTCAAACGTATCATCTCTAACCCCTGTTTGATCATAAGCTTTGTAGCCCGTCACTGGCATCTCGGCGGCGCCACAGCTCCCGGCGATCAGCAGTAGGCCTAAAAAAATACAGCAATACCTGTTACCCACATTAACTCCTTATGATCTTACCCAGCAATTGTGGACTCGACTGCCAATCAATAGGCAAAAAGGTGATGCCACTGACATACCCTAATACCTATCGTTCTACCACTAATTAATAGACAACAGGAAAGAATCAACGCAGTCGCATGATCGCTTATGCCCGGTCAACCTTGTTATCAGAAGTCATCATTGATCACTTTTTTGGTGTGATGCACTGAGCGTGGCATAAGCGATAAGATTTTTTCTGCATTTGCGGTATGTAGCGTCATAGATGCATGGTCAGGTGTAAAAAGCGGAACGCCTACAATGGTAGCCAGTTCAAATACCGCGCCAATTGCACACCCCATGTCCCCTTCTTCAGCACGATAAACGAGCCCACGTGAAACACCAGCACGTTCCGCCAGTTCCTCAACCGTGAGTTTACGTTCAATACGCGCAGTTCGAAGCATCAACCCTAATAGTCGTGCGGCATCGCGACTATAGCGAGAGTAGGTGCGAGTAGATGGTTTGGCCATTACATGCCTCTTTGTTTTATTAATAGAGCATTACTTATCACTATGTACTATTTATAGAAAAATAAAAATTCCTTGGTCCAATGGCAAAAATTATTTTGTTCCATAAATAGACCACTCATTCATAATAAGCTCCATTAATGGAACGTGAAATAAAACCTCGCTCTATTGATACTAGCGATGGAATCTTGCGACTGACATTGGGGATGTGAAATGAGCTAACGGCTAAACAGATCAGCATGTGAACACGTTCCAGCTCAGATAGCAGTATTGGCAACCATGATTTCACATAGCGCTGAAGCAGGTCAGTTAAGACGATTCTTAATGAACGGCGATCTTTATAGGTCGCTACTTTGCCTTATGTTTCCGCCAGTTGTTGGCATTCTCTGGTTATTGTACCATCAGTTCTCTAAGCATTAAGCGGTCAGTCAGCGCTGCTAGTCGCGTCTAATTAAACCCAATGTGTGGATAACCGTTATCAACACTTAACGACCAAGACCCGAATAGAGGAAGATAAAATGGCATTTTACGAGCATCAGGAAGAATTCGCTGGTTATAAGGTAGTCGCTTGGGAACCGGGCCATCCCTTGAAAAATCTGCATAATACCGCCTACCGTATTGGTCTTGAGTATGATGACCCCCTTAGCTTTGCTGATAAACTCCAACAGTATCTGAGCGACCCACTGGCTAACCAGACCCAGGCTCTAGTGGTTGGGCAGTGGAGCCCAGAGTCCTATGAAGAAAACTCGTCAGCTGCCGCCGACGCCCTGATAAAAGCAGCAGCACATCTCCCTCAGCTGCGCGCGCTGTTTTTCGGTGATATCACGGTTGAAGAGTGTGAAGTCAGTTGGTTGCACAATACCGATGTCAGCCCACTGATGAATGCCTACCCCGCCCTGACTCACTTCACCGTCCGTGGCGGCATCGAACTGGTATTTTCAGATCTGCGCGCCAATAATCTGACCCATTTGGTGGTTCAAAGTGGAGGGTTAAGTGGGGAGACCGTGCGCCAAATTGCCCAAGCCAAATTATCCAACCTGATACATCTAGAACTCTATTTAGGTACCGATGAGTACGGTGCCAGCTACCAACAAGATGATCTGGCGGAACTTTACCAAGGCAACAATCTGCCAGCCTTGCGCTACCTCGGTCTGCGCAACGCAGAGGACCAAGATAATATTGCCATGGCTGTCGTCAAGTCGGCCATTTTGCCGCAGTTGGAAGTATTGGATCTCTCATTGGGGACACTCAGTAATGAGGGAGGAAAGGCATTGTGCCAAGCCGCAGATGCACTCCGTCATTTGAAAAAACTCGATTTGCATCGCCACTATTTAGACGACGAGATGATGGCTCAACTTAAAGGGTTGGGCATGATCGTGGACGTTTCTGAGCAAGAAGACGCAGAAGATGACTGGCGCTTTGTCGCCATCGGTGAGTAACCCACCTTATGTTGTCTCCGAGTTCCACGTTAACTCCGCGTCAGGTGGTGGTGATAGCACCACCTGGCAGCCGACGAGTCACTGCACTGCAAAATACCCTCTCCAGGCTGAACTGGCCAGCTGCGCAAGTGATCAGTTATGCGCAGGTCATGCAGGATGGTGCCGCACTGGCACGCCAATGGGAACCCAATGTCATTTTGCGGTTGGACTCGCCAGGGGAAGACCTGGCAACCGAACGCTTATTGCTCGCGTTGGGGACGCAGGATCAGGGGGATTTATCGATAGCTCAGCTTGCGGCGTTGGATCTGGAACAGGGGCGGTTGATGCCGACTCGGCAGTGGTATCGTGGTTTTGGCCGCTTTCTGCAACATCTGCACCATCATTTACCTCCCATCGCCCACTTCCCTGGTCAATTGACCTGGCAACCAGATCAGGTCTTGGCGATGTTTGATAAGCGGGTGACACAACAACGTTTTGTTCAAGCGGGCCTACCGGTGCCTCAAGCATTGGCGGAATGTGACAGTTATGAGCAGTTGCGCAGTAATATGGTAGCGAGTGGCTGCCGCAGAGTCTTTATCAAACTGGCTCATGGCAGCAGCGCCTCTGGTACCGTCGCCCTGCAGGTCGGGCGGAAAGGGCTACTGGCATCAACGACCGTTTATATGGATAGCGTCGCTGGGGAACTGAGGTTGTATAACTCCCGCAAACAACGCCACTATCGGGATGAGCGCCAAGTAGCAGGTTTAATAGACGGTTTACTGCGCCACCATCCGTTGCAGATTGAACGTTGGCTACCCAAGATGGGCATGGAAAACCAAGCCATGGATCTCCGTGTGGTGGTCACCGCCGGTAAGGCGACTCACACACTGGTCCGGTTGGGGCGTGGTTGTATGACCAATCTGCACCTAGGGGGGGAGCGCGGTAATCTTGACCAGTTAATCGCCCGTTTGGGTGAAGAGCGCTATCGCGAGGTGTTGACTCTGGCTGAACAAGGAGCCGCTTGTTTTCCTGGCGCACTCTATGCTGGCCTGGACATCTTAATCACCACTTCCGGGCAGACGGTGTTGTTAGAGGCTAATGCCTTCGGTGACTATCACCGCCAAGTGCTATACCGTGGGCTGGATACCTATGCCACTCAACTGTTGGCGCTGCAGGAACCGCTGTAATGAAAGACCTTATCGGTAGCCACGACATCCTGTTCATCACGCTTGATAGTTTGAGGTTTGATGTCGCACAGCAGGCCCATAATGCTGGGGAAACCCCGGCGATCAGCCGTTATTTACCCGCTCAGGGCTGGCAGAAACGTCATGCGCCAGGCACCTTTACCTACCCGTCTCACCAAGCCTTTTTTGCCGGGTTCTTACCGACCCCCTGTGAGCCGGGTAAACATCACCGCTTATTTGCAGCGCAATTTTCTGGGTCGACAACCACCCATGCAACGACCTTCACTTTTGATGAAGCAGATTTACCGGCGGCCTTGAGTGCTCGTGGCTACCATACCGTTTGTATCGGTGGTGTGGGTTTCTTTAATATGCGTCCACCGCTTGGCACCCAATTCCCAGCGCTATTTCAGGAGGCTTACTGGAATCCTGGAATGGGCCCCAGTAGCCGTCAATCGACCCAACGGCAGGTCAGCAAGGCGTTAAACGTTCTCCAGGCGCTACCACCGCACCAGCCCCTGCTGTTATTTATCAATGTCAGTGCGACCCATAAACCGACGCATATCTTTACTGATGTCACGCGGGATTCGTTGGCTACGCAAAGAGCAGCATTGTCCTATGCCGATGCTCATCTGGGCCGGTTGTTCGCCACCATGGCACTACGCCGCCCCACGCTGGTGATCCTATGTGCTGATCACGGTGAGGCATTTGGCGAAGATGGATTCTTCGGCCATCGTCTGGCTCATCCCACGGTGTGGGAAGTGCCCTATGCACAGTTTATTTTGTAGGATATGTCATGTTGTCAACTAACCATCCTCTGTTAGATTCACCTTATCACTCATACACCTATGCCTATCCACATAAAACCGCCTATCGGCCGTTTAGCCCACGTTCGCTGAGTGATGTATGGCAAGAACAAAATAAACAGGCGCTGTTTTTATATCTTCATATTCCCTTTTGCGAAATGCGTTGTGATTTCTGCAATCTGTTTACCACGGTCAATGCCTCTTCAACCATAGAGACTGAGTACTTAAACGCCCTTGAGCGCCAAGCTCGGCAGACCAAGCAATCACTCGGTGACATGAAAGTGGTCCAATTGGCCATTGGTGGCGGAACACCGACTTATCTCAAACCCGCCGAATTGGAAAGAGTGTATCGGATTATCGATATCTTTAACGTCGATTATCCCCGTGTTCCTGCCAGTGTTGAAGTCAGCCCGGCAACGGCAACAGCCGATCGGTTGCATATTTTAGCCGCACACCACACCCAAAGAGTGAGTATCGGCGTACAAAGCTTTGTGGAAAGTGAAGTGAAAAGCGTCGGCCGCCCACAGCGCAACGCGAAAGTATTTCGTGCCCTAGAGGCTATTCGCCACAGCGGCATTCCGGTGTTGAATATTGATCTTATTTACGGTTTAGCTTATCAAACCCCACAAAGTTGGTTGTTGTCGCTACAAACCGCGCTGGAGTTTCAACCCGAGGAGCTATTTCTTTACCCGCTGTACGTTAGGCCG
Source organism: Serratia sp. HNCC26DJ244 (assembly GCF_057180565.1). Taxonomy (NCBI): domain Bacteria; kingdom Pseudomonadati; phylum Pseudomonadota; class Gammaproteobacteria; order Enterobacterales; family Yersiniaceae; genus Serratia; species Serratia sp. HNCC26DJ244. The sequence continues at coordinate 112,105 of NZ_JBXUGO010000005.1, forward strand.
CTGACGGGTATCGGACTGTCCGGCAAGTCCTGGGATGATGAACGTTTTGAGCTTTATCAGCGTGGGCGTGACTATTTGCTGGCGCACGGTTATCAGCAGGTCAGTATGCGCATGTTCCGCCGTTCCGCTAGCCTCGCAGGACAAGGGGAGTATTGCTGCCAGAATGACGGAATGCTCGGGTTGGGTTGCGGAGCCCGTTCCTATACCCATGAACTGCACTATTCCAGCGAATACGCCGTGGGGCAGGAGAGCGTCAAGTCGATCCTGCAAGATTATATCCGCCGCAGCCCGCAAGATTTTGCCAAGGTCAACTACGGTTTCCAACTTAATCAAGATAACCAACAACGACGGTTTATTATTCAAAGCTTGCTGCACAGCAGTGGGTTGTCGTTTCCGCTGTATCGGCAACGTTTCCACAGTGATCCCCTGCAAGATTATCCTCAACTACAGTCACTGTTTGCTGCTGGTTTGGCACAACAGACCGATAAGCGCATCACGCTGACCGCACAAGGGTTGGCTTATTCAGACGCCATCGGCCCTTGGTTGTATGCCGATGAGGTCGTCCACCAGATGTCCAGCTATAAGTTAAGCTGATCATGCGTTCCCTTACTGTCTTGTACCGGGGGGTTTTAAGCAGCTGTAATTACGGTTGTGGCTACTGCCCATTTGCCAAACACCTGGAGAGCGCAGCTGAACGGCAAGCAGATCACGCCTCGTTGTTGCGCTTTACCCAATGGGCGCAGCAGCAGAGTGATCTGGCACTTAAGCTGTTTTTTACCCCCTGGGGTGAAGCGCTAGTACGCAAACATTACCAGCAGGCACTCATCACATTAAGCCAGACAGCACACATCGAAAAAGTGGTGTTTCAAACCAACCTGAGTGGTCGATTGGATTTTTTGCAGGAAGCAGAAAGAAGTAAAGTCGCCTTATGGGTGACCTATCATCCTGGCGAGGTGACGCTCGCGGATTTTTTGCGTCAAATAACTGACCTGATGGCCTACCAAGTGCGCTTTAGCGTCGGTGTTGTCGGCAAACCGTCCCACTTTGCAGCAATAACCGCCTTGCGGGCCGCATTACCGCAAGAGGTCTACTTATGGGCGAATGCCTATCGCAATGGGTCACGGTTGTATCCCTATCAGCCGGAGCAGCTTGCCTTTCTCAACCAGATAGACCCGCTGTTCAATATCAATGCGCAAGATTATCCGAGCCGTGGTAAAGCTTGTCTCACCGGGGAGCAGGTCATCAGCGTCGATCAGGACGGGACCATTCGGCGCTGCCACTTTATTGATAAACAGTTGGGGAATATCTATCAGGAAAACTACCGGGAAGTGTTGAAGCCTCGCCCTTGTTCACGCACACAGTGTTATTGCCATATCGGTTATGTCCATATGCCAGAACGGCAACTCTACCCGCTGTTTAACAATGGCATCCTGGAGAGGATCCCCCTAGCCGTACTAAGCGAAAAGTAACACCGATGATTGCTTGAGCTGGAATATTTTATCGGGAGTGCCAAAACACGGTTTTTGTGAGTCATGTCACCCTTTGGCCCTTGGCTCCCCGTGGCTGGTAACAACAGCAAAAACCACTCACTGGGCCATTCCAACCGCTCACCCGCTTATTAAACCGCTGACTGAAATTAAGATGTATTCACTTCCCTAGTGCAGTGATGATGAGCTGTTCCTAAACCTGCCCCTGACCAGGGGGAAGACGTTACACCCAATGTCCGCCAACAGGCCTGTCATTCTTGCCTGAAACATCTAATAACCGGACTTATCACTCACTATTTATTGCAGACTGGAATAAGGATACCTCAATGAAACGCGAGGGAATTTTGAAACATCTCCCATGGATGTTGCTGGGAATACTCGGGGCAGGTTGCCTGGGTGTTGTCGCATTACGCCGGGGAGAAAGTATTAGTGCATTATGGATTATCGTTGCTTCGGTAGCGGTCTATCTGGTGGCTTATCGCTACTATAGCCTGTATATCGCCACCAAAGTGATGCGCTTGGATGCCACCCGTGCAACACCTGCGGTGGTGAATAACGATGGCCTGAACTACGTACCGACCAATAAAAACGTGCTGTTCGGTCACCACTTTGCGGCCATCGCCGGTGCCGGACCACTGGTTGGCCCCGTATTGGCAGCGCAGGTGGGCTACTTGCCTGGTACCCTGTGGCTATTAGCCGGTGTGGTACTGGCGGGTGCGGTACAGGACTTTATGGTGCTGTTTATCTCCTCACGCCGCAACGGCGCCTCTCTTGGCGAGATCATTAAAAAGGAAATGGGCCCGGTCCCAGGCAGTATTGCGCTATTTGGCTGCTTCCTGATTATGATCATCATCCTGGCGGTGCTTGCGTTGATCGTGGTAAAAGCCCTGGCAGAAAGCCCATGGGGGGTATTCACCGTCTGTTCTACCGTGCCAATCGCGCTGTTTATGGGCATTTACATGCGCTACCTGCGCCCTGGCCGGGTGGGTGAAGTCTCTGTTATCGGCATCGTGTTGTTGATTGCATCCATCTGGTTTGGTGGGGTCATTGCCCACGACCCATACTGGGGCCCAGCGCTAACCTTTAAAGACACCACCATCACCTTTACGCTGATTGGTTATGCCTTTATCTCTGCCCTGCTGCCAGTATGGTTAATTCTGGCACCACGCGATTACCTGGCAACCTTCCTGAAAATCGGTGTTATCGTCGGGCTGGCGGTCGGTATTGTGATCCTCAACCCAGAGCTGAAAATGCCTGCGGTAACACAATTCGTTGATGGCACCGGTCCGGTATGGAAAGGGACCCTGTTCCCATTCCTGTTTATTACCATTGCCTGTGGTGCCGTTTCCGGCTTCCACGCATTGATCGCCTCCGGGACCACACCAAAATTGCTGGCCAACGAAATCGATTCCCGTTTTATCGGTTACGGTGCCATGCTGATGGAATCCTTCGTGGCTATTATGGCACTGGTCGCCGCTTCGATTATCGAACCGGGCTTGTACTTTGCCATGAACACCCCACCAGCAGCGCTGGGCATCACCATGCCTGACCTGCACCGCCTGGGTACCGCAGATGCGCCAATGATTATGGCCTCTTTGCGTGATGTGTCTGCACATGCTGCGGCCACCATCAGTTCCTGGGGCTTTGTCATCACCCCTGAACAGATCCTGCAAACCGCTGTAGACATTGGTGAACCTTCTGTTCTTAACCGTGCAGGTGGCGCGCCAACACTGGCAGTCGGTATTGCTCACGTGTTCCACCAAGTGATTCCGGGTGCCAACATGGGCTTCTGGTACCACTTCGGTATTCTGTTTGAAGCGCTGTTTATCCTTACCGCGCTGGATGCAGGTACCCGTGCTGGACGCTTTATGATGCAAGACCTGTTGGGGAATTTCTTACCTTTCCTGAAGAAAACCGACTCACTGGTTGCTGGTATTGTCGGTACCGCAGGTTGTGTTGGCTTGTGGGGTTACCTGTTGTATCAAGGTGTGGTGGATCCACTGGGCGGCGTTAAGAGCCTGTGGCCGCTGTTCGGCATCTCTAACCAGATGTTGGCTACCGTGGCGTTGGTCTTGGGTACTGTAGTGCTGATCAAGATGAAGCGTGCCAAGTATATTTGGGTTACGGTGATCCCTGCAGCCTGGTTGCTGATCGTTACTACTTATGCGCTGGGTCTGAAACTGTTCAGTGATAATCCAAAACTGGAAGGTTTCCTCTTCTTGGCTAAAGAGTACAAGCGCAAAATCGCCGAAGGTGGCGCTGACCTGACGGTAAAACAGATTGCCGATATGAACCATATCGTGATAAACAACTACACCAACGCGGGCTTGAGCATTCTGTTCCTGTTGGTGGTTTACAGTATCTTGGTTTATGGCATCAAAACCGCCATCGCGGCGCACAAAAATCCGAACCGTACCGACCAGGAAACGCCTTATGTGCCGATCCCAGAAGGTGGCGTGAAAATTTCTTCGCACCACTGATAATGATTTAAACGATACCCGATAGCATAAACATTAATTACGCCCCGTTTGTCCTGACCGCCATGGTTAGGGTAAATGGGGTATCATCAATGCGTCGGGTATTTTTTGTGGAGCTAACTCATGTTCGGAAACCTCGGCCAGGCGGGTAAATATCTCGGCCAGGCAGCACGTATGTTAATTGGTGTGCCTGACTACGATACCTACGTCCAGCATATGAAAGACAACCACCCAGACAAGCCGGCGATGACCTATGAGGAGTTCTTCCGTGAACGCCAAGATGCTCGCTACGGGGGTGATGGCAAAGGCGGTATGCGCTGCTGCTAACCCAGTGAGTCAAAAGGACCCATCATGAAACCCATCGCAGTCACCATCCTGACTGGTTTTTTAGGCGCGGGTAAAACTACCCTGTTACGCCACATTCTCAATGAAAATCACGGTTACCAAATTGCGGTTATCGAAAATGAATTCGGTGAAGTGCCGATTGATAACGCACTGATTGGCGACCGCGCCAGCCGCATTACCACACTGAGCAACGGTTGTATCTGCTGCAGTAAAGCCAACGAACTGGCAGATGCCCTGCTGGATCTGCTTGATGGTGTTGACCAAGGCAAATTGACGTTTGACCGGCTGATCATTGAATGCACCGGCATGGCCGACCCAGGGCCGATCACCCAAACGTTCTTCTCGCACCCGGTTATCTGTCAACGCTTCCTGTTAGATGGCATTATCACGCTGGTGGATGCAGTACATGCTGATCAGCAGCTTAACCAGTTCACTATTTCACAAGCGCAAGTCGGCTATGCAGACCGCATTCTGCTGACCAAAACCGATGTAGCGACAGATAACGACGCACTGATCCAGCGCTTACAGTTAATGAACGCCCGTGCGCCTATTTATAAAGCCACCCACGGTGACATTGACCTCAGCCTACTGTTCGACATTGAAGGTTTTGTGCTAAATGACAAACTTAATGTCACCCCGCCGACCCCACTGTTCCGCCGTATTCCGCAACCACAAAACAATATTCAATCGATTGTGGTGTATCACCAACAACCCCTGGAGCTGATGCAGGTCTCCGAGGTGATGGAAGGTCTACTGCTCAAATTCGCCGATAATCTGCTGCGCTATAAAGGCATTTTGTCGATCAAAGATGAACCACGCCGCCTGCTATTTCAGGGCGTGCAACGTCTGTATAACGCGGATTGGGATCGTGAGTGGTTACCGGAAGAAGAGCGTAAAAGCACGCTGGTGTTTATCGGTATCGATTTGCCGGAAGAAGAGATCCGTGCCGGATTTGCCGCACTGGAGTGACCCTATTGATTATGTGTTGTTAACCAACCGTCCTGCTTGATCAGACTTAAGAATAACCTCGCCTTATCACAGGCTAGCTGTTGTCTCTCCGGTACTTTATAGTCGCCAAAGGTAACCACCCCATTGACTACCGGAGAGACCTATGGTGACAGCGATATCCATCAAACTTGACGATGACCTGAAAAATCGCCTCCAACACTTGGCCAAATCTCGTCGCCGTTCTGCGCATTGGCTGATGCGCGAGGCGATTACACAATATGTTGAGCGTGAAGAGAAACGCGAAACCTATTTACGTGATGCACACAATGCCTGGGACGAATACCAGAGAACAGGCCTTCACCTCACCCAGGAAGAGGCCGACAATTGGCTGGCACAATTGGAGGCAGGTCAGGATGTGGAGCCGCCGGAATGCCACCACTGAACTGGACACCGCAAGCGCTGGCTGGTCATAAATAACAGAACCGTCGGATAAGACAAGCCGTTGTACTCGGTATCTACAACAATAAAAAAAATATATAGTTTGTTCTCTTCTGATAAATTTTAAAGGACGCTAAGTTTTGAAATACGCATCGGTGCCGTTAAACCAAAACCAAAATGGTTGGCTGAAAGAAAACACCTTGCCGAGCGCCTTCCCTCCGCTGATTGGTGATGCAGAAGCAGACTGGGTGGTGGTCGGTTCAGGCTTTGCGGGTGTCTCATTTGCCAGAAGGTTGGCCAGTCATCGCCCTGAACTGAAAATTATCGTTATCGATGCTGATTGTGCCGCTGAAAGCTCATCCGCCAGAAATTCAGGGTTTATTATTGGCCTCCCCCATAATATCGGCAGTTCAACCGCCGAACTTAAAAAAGCCCAATCTTATCGTTCCTTATTACAAGAAGGGATCAATCAATTAACTTCCTTGATTGAGCAACAGGGCATCGAGTGTGAATGGGAAAACGTCGGTAAATATCACTGCCAGGTTGATAGCAGCAATGAGCGGATATTGCAGGAATATACCGATAATCTCGATATGATGGATGAGCCTTACCAAGTATTGGTTCAAGAGGAGCTCCAGCAAAAATTAGGCAGCCGTTTTTATCATAAAGGGATCTACACCCCGAGTTCGATCCTGGTTAACCCCGCCAGCTTGATTATCGGTTTAGCCAATAACCTGCCAGAAAATGTGACTGTTTATAACCATACCCCGGTGATGCAGATCCGCCATGGTAAGGTGAAGCAGGTGGTGACGCCCTATGGCAGCATAAGAACCGCCAATATCATGCTGGCGACCAACGCCCTTTCCAGAGAACTGTCCCCGGTCACCAGCAAACAGGCAGCCATGGCGACATTTGCCAGTATCACCGCACCTTTAACCCCGGAGCAACGGCAAAAGCTGCCAGAAATGGGCAGTTGGGGGCTAACACCGGTGAACGCCATTGCCGGGGCAACATTGCGTTATACCCAGGACCACCGCTTCCTGATTCGCCAACATGTGGTTCCGGCGTTAAATGGCCGCATCACCGCCGCGCAAACCTATCAAGCCACCCTGATGCACAAAAAAATATTCAATAAGGTTTACCCGCAACTGACAGAGGTACCGCTGATTCGTACCTGGTCTGGCACCATTAGCGTCACCAGAAATGGCGCACCGGTTTGGGGAGAACTGCGAAAAGGCATATACACCGCTGGCGGCTGTAACGGGGCTGGGGTCTCTAAGCAAACCATCGCCGGCACACTCTTGGCTGATTATGCACTGGGGCATGACCACCCACTGATTGGTGCCATGCAAGAGCTGGGTAAAGCCAACTATCTGCCACCTTCACCGGTGTTGGATATCGCTATTGCGGCATCCCTGCTCAAAGAAAGAGTTTTGGGGCGCAAGGAAATTTGATTATAATCCCCGCAAGCTACAGCACACTATGCTATAGCTTGAGTAATAAAGACCGTACAATTAAAGGATTATATTAATGAGTGAATCACCTAAAGCTGCAGATATTCTCTATTCAGATTATATTAATTCATTGTCTCCTGATGTCAAAACTCATGTTGATGAGTTGCAAGTGATGATAAAAAACTCATCCAGAGATTATTATAATGAGCTTGGTGAGTGCTTGTTTTTTATAACGGATAGCCACCCTCACTACGAAGATGTGAAAGAGGTTTTTTATGATGCCTTTGTAAACTTATACACCAAAAACCCCTTATCACCACAAGAAATCCCGTTATTATTTATTGGGTTCCATGCTCTAAATCAAATTAGCCGCAAGAGATATCCATTAGGTTTCCTGTTAACTGACCAAGCTATCTATACACAAGACGATTTTAGCGTTTTCAAAGATAGCGCCCCAATCCCGAGATTTAATGCACTCCCGGCAAAGCATGATGATATCGCGATTTTTGTTGATATGCTTATTGGGAAGTTTAACCGTTGGAAAGACTGGGAGAATTTAGAGTTAAGTGCAGGAAAAATCATCAAGCCGAACGTTAGATTGGCTTTAATTAAGATGCTGGAAATGCTTCTTGATTATCACAGTAAAAACAATACATTACTGGAACATTCAGTTAAAGAAATTGAGCCTGCCGAATTTATTAAGAGTAGAAATCTGGAAGGTACGCTATTATTGGGTGACGACGCCACTGCAAGCAAAAAAATCAACAAAGTTATAAAGAAATTTAAAATCCCCACGGATGAAAAAATCAAGCTGGCACTGGTAGACTTTCCTTTCTTTGGCGGCCCCTATGGCATGGCTTTTACTGACAGCGCATTATATACAAAAGATTTACTAGAAGACCCAGTCAGAATACCTTTTGATAAAACAAGTCGACGTGACTTGTCTTATTACAACCAACAAAAAGGGTTGCGTTATAATAACGACCAAGAACTCTTTATCCCGGTGTATATTAAAGAGGGCATTAAAGATGATCTATTAGATTTATTGCGCCAGGAGATTAATAAAGTAGCGCGCTAATACCAAGCTTATAATACGATTAAGCGCCTTTCCAGTTACCTCGAATACGACTTAATAGCGCATAAAGGTAACTGGTTTTTTAAGCAACAACAGAGTAACAATTAACTCAGCGCTTTCGCCTTGAGCTGTAAGTACTCACTCTCGGTAATCACACCGTCATCCCACAGTTTCTTGGCATCAGTAATCTGCTCTGCTGGCGACTTCCCTGCCACTTCACGGATATAGTCATTGGTGGCAGAAACAGAACGTTGCACTTGCGCACGATGGCGCTCTGCCATGCCTTTGCCACGGGTAATCAGATAAACCAGTGACGTTAACAGTGGGACGAACAGCAACGGGATAATCCATGCGGCTTTAGCATAGCCGTTCAATTCATGATCACGGAAAAGATCAGAGACAATCTGGAAAATGATAAACAGATAAGCAATAAAAAAGAACAGTGAAAACGATGTAACCAGTATGTCCCAAAGGGTAAATAAATGTTCTGTCATCATAGCTCCTTACAGCTAGTAGGATAAAATCACAGCATCTTGATAGTTGATCGTTTTAATTATATGTCATATAAGCATTTTTTTCCATGTTAAGCCTTGGCAAGCAACACTATTGCCACGGCTACGGACACTGCCCATGGGGTTTTAACCCACAGTTCCCCCCCATACGATAGAAGATCAAATAGTATATAATTCATTAATTTACTGATTATTAAGAATTTTATTATATTAAGATGAATACAATATGAGGAACATCGCCTCAGCGATGAAATTAGCATCAGCGAAAACCTATCCAATGATTTTTGTCATTTTCCTGATTAACGGAATGTTGCGGGGGAACACACTGTGCTAGGATAATTTGCCACTATTTTGGGCACTGACGATCACTCTAACAGGATGTTCTTATGCATATAAATAATAGAAAGATTTTTGTCACCCTGGCAGCAACCTTATTCGCGGTAAGCAGCTATGCTGCTACGCCAAAATCAGTGGCTATCGTCTCCATCGTTGATCACCCGGCATTGAATGCCACGCGCGATGGTGTCATTGATGAACTCAAAGCCTCGGGTTATGACCAGGATAAAGTCAAGGTTGAATTCCAGAGTGCCCAAGGAAATATGGCCACCGCCGGGCAGATTGCCCGTAAGTTTATCGGTGACAAGCCCGATGCCATCGTAGCTATTTCCACCCCTGCCGCCCAGTCAGTGGTTGCCGCCACCAAAACCATTCCTGTGGTGTTTACTACCGTAACTGATCCCGTTGCCGCCAAACTGGTCAGCAGTTGGAAGCCCAGCGGCACCAACGTTACCGGGGTTTCAGACAGCCTTGCTATTGGTCCGCAAGTTGACTTGATGTTAAAAGTTAAACCCGATGCCAAACGAGTGGGAATGGTATTCAGCCCGGGTGAAGTCAATTCAACCGTGGTGGTCAAAGAGCTAAAAGAGGAGTTAGCCAAGCGCGGCATGACTCTCGTTGAAGCACCCGCCGCTCGTACCGTAGATGTGGCCCCAGCAGCCAAAAGCCTGGTGGGTAAAGTGGATGTGATTTATACCAATACCGATAATAATGTTATTTCTACCTACGAATCGCTGGTTGCGGTGGCGAATCAAGCCAAGATCCCGTTGATCGCCGGGGACAATAGCGTTGCCAAACGTGGTGCGGCGGCGGCGCTCGGGATGAGCTATTACGACCTGGGCCGGCAAACCGGTAAAGTCGTGGTGCGCCTGTTAAATGGCGAAAAGCCCGGCACCATCGCCCCTGAAGTTGGTAATAAACTCAGCTTGAGTGTCAACCCAGCAGCAGCGGCGAAACAAGGTGTCACACTACCTGCAGAATTAGTGCAATCAGCACAGGAAGTGATCAAGTAACTTTCTACGTTGATGGTTATTTTATACCCACACCCCCCCCAATTGCTGCGACCATAGCGGCACAGGGGGGAACTCCGGTATTTTACTAGGGATGGCCCACCCCATTGGGTGGGGTAAGGTTTTATGAGGTTTGCATGTCGTTAATTTCCCTGATGGGAGCATTGGAGATCGGTTTGATCTTTGCGCTGGTTGCGCTGGGAGTGTTGATTTCCTTTCGTTTGCTCGACTTTCCCGATTTAACCGCGGATGGTAGTTTCCCCTTAGGCGGAGCCGTTGCCGCCGTGATGATAGTCAGTGGTTTCAACCCTTGGTTAGCATGTGGGTTAGCGGCAATCGCTGGGGCTGGGGCGGGTTGTCTCACTGCTTGGCTGCATGTGCGGCTCGGCATCCTGCAACTGTTGGCCAGTATTCTGGTGATGATTGCCCTGTACTCCATCAATCTACGTATTATGGGCGCTCCTAATCTGGCCCTTATTGGCTTACCGAGTGTTTTCACCCCCTTTATCAGCACGGTTGAAGATAATGCCTGGCTGATTCAACCGCTCCTGCTACTGGTGATTGTTATCGTGGTTAAGCTGGCGCTGGATGCGTTTCTGTCATCGGAAGTCGGCCTTGCTCTGCGTGCTACTGGGGCAAACCCTCGCATGGCGCGCGCACAGGGGATTGCCACTGGCCGTTTGACGGTAATCGGCATGGCGCTTTCTAATGCGTTGATTGCCCTGGCAGGAGCACTGTATGTGCAAACTCAAGGCGGTGCGGATATCTCGATGGGGATCGGCACCATTGTCGTGGGTCTGGCTGCGGTGATCATCGGTGAAACACTGTTACCCGCGCGTAGCCTTTACCTGATCACCTTGGCAACCTTGCTGGGCGCACTGCTATACCGCCTGATGATTGCTCTGGCCTTGAACGCCGACTTTATTGGCCTGCAAGCCCAAGATTTAAACCTGATCACCGCCGTATTGGTCACGCTGGCACTGATCCTGCCGAAGTTAAAACAAAAACTAAAAAGCAAGCAAGGAAGACGATCATCATGATGCGTGCCGAACAGTTATTTAAAACCTTTAACCCCGGTACCCCACTGGAGAACCCGGTATTACGCGGTCTCTCTCTGAGCATTGAAACCGGGCAATTTGTTACGGTGATTGGTAGCAACGGTGCTGGGAAATCAACGCTGCTCAATGCGATCAGCGGTGATGTGACCCCCGACCACGGTAATCTGTTTATTGGCGAGCAGGATGTCACTACTATGCCAGCCTGGCGTCGTGCAGGTATGGTCGCCCGAGTATTTCAGGATCCGCTGGCGGGTACCTGTGAGGGGCTGAGTATTGAAGAGAACCTGGCACTGGCACTGCAGCGCGGTCAGCCTCGCGGGTTTCGACATGCCGTTAAAAACCAGCAACGGCAGTTGTTCCGCGACAAACTGGCTACGCTGGAACTGGGGTTGGAAAACCGCTTAGGTGACCATATGGGCTTGCTCTCGGGGGGGCAACGGCAAGCGGTCAGTTTGTTAATGGCATCATTGCAACCCTCTAAATTACTGCTGTTAGATGAGCATACGGCGGCGCTCGACCCTAAAACGGCTGCCTTTGTTTTGGCACTCACTGACCGTATCGTTGCCGAGCAACAACTGACGGTGCTTATGGTGACCCACTCCATGCGCCAGGCCTTGGATCACGGCCATCGAACCGTGATGCTACACCAAGGGCGAGTAGTACTGGATGTTAGCGGTAAGCAGCGGGAAAACCTGCAAGTTACCGACCTACTGGCCATGTTTGAAAAAACACGCGGTGAAAAACTGGACGATGACGGCTTACTGCTAAGCTAGGTGGGATGCAGGGACAAGCTCATGCGTGATTCTGCCATTAAGCGTAACCTGTCGCTCGAAAACTCGGGGGCTAACAGGATCACCATTGGCTTTGTCCCGCCACGCAGCCTGTTGCTTTCTGATGGTTACCACACCTGAAAACAACAGCCTGACTAAATTCGCCGTGATACTTTGTCGCTCCGCCATCTGAAAACCGGCAACAAGATCGATAGGGACATATCGAAAGGCACATAGAGAGCCCGGCGGCGAGTCCATACCTGACCAGACTGAGGATCATAATCGGTAGGTAATGTGATCCCTTCCGACTTAAAGGCACGAATACCACATGATTGCGCCGTCATAACACCACGACGCACATGGTCGTGGTGCCCAATCACTGCACAAGTGCCAAGATTGGCGGCACCTTGCGCTAGTACCACGGCCTGCTGAACCACACCCAAAGTACTCAGATACTCAATCTTCCCTGCCGGGGTAAGTTTCGGCTCAATGGAAACCACGTTGGCTAATTGATACTTATTTTCCAAAAAGCGGGCGATTTCCCACTGCGCATAGATGGGGACCGGTTGCTGACTATAGAGTTCATAAACCGCCTCCGCTAATTGTTCGTTAATCGGCCCAGGATCAGCCAGAGCTTCCTGTTCAACAGGTAAAACGCTATTGCCACTGTTGGCGTTGGGGCGATTGCCAAACGATAACGCCAGAATGGAAGTCACTTCATGGATAGGACATTCTTTGGGTTGCGAAATCAAACAGATACCAAAAATCATTGTTGCCGCCTGCTGTGCCAGTACATCATCATCCAATTCAAGCGCAAGTTTATGCTGCGTTGCTGTCAACGCAGTAGCGACAATAGCACCAACACCATAAGAACAGAAAGTCTGCGAGTCATCGACATCCTGATTATGAACCAGATTAATCAACGCTAACGAATTTGAGTTGCATGTAAGTGACAAGCCCAGTCTAGGTAGATCGCAAAATGAATACCGAACCCAGCCCCGACACCGTGGGCTCATTGCACTACCTGCCTCTGGATGCTATCAAGAAAGGCCAAGTGTTAACGATACAGGCCTTTTCACTAGGTCAACCGAGGGACAATAATGAACCGGACTCAAGCCCAGCAATTACTGCAAACTGCACTTGCCAATCCCACTGCTGAATTTCGTGATGGACAATGGGAAGCCATCGATGCTCTGGTTAACCAGCATCAAAAACTATTAGTCGTACAGCGTACAGGATGGGGTAAAAGCTCAGTTTATTTTATCAGCACCAGAATTTTCCGTAACCGAGGAATGGGGCCAACTATCATTGTTTCCCCTTTGTTGGCGTTAATGCGTAACCAGGTTGAGTCTGCTCAACGCTTGGGTTTAGTCGCTGAAACCATAAACTCAGCTAACACCGCTGATTGGCAGGCTATCACTCAACAGATCCTCAGTAATCAAATCGATTGCCTGTTGATCTCCCCTGAGCGACTGGCTAACGATGAGTTTATTGAAACTGTCTTGTCGCCGATTGCCGATCGCATTGCCTTAATGGTGATTGATGAAGCTCACTGTATTTCTGATTGGGGCCATGACTTCCGCCCTGACTACCGCCGTATTGTGAATATCCTGCGGCAATTGCCCGCCAATACACCGGTATTAGGGACCACAGCAACCGCAAATAACCGCGTAGTAGAAGATATTCAAACCCAGATTGGGGATATTCACATCCAGCGAGGAACGCTAACCCGGAAAAGCCTGGCTTTGCAAACCATGGTATTACCGGACCAGGCTTCACGCCTTGCTTGGTTAGCTCAAGTGATACCCACATTACCGGGGACCGGGATTGTCTACACGTTAACCGTTCGGGATGCTGAGCAGGTCGCCGCTTGGTTGAGAAATAATGCAATTGATGCCAAAGCCTATCACGGTAGCATTGAGGCCGAAGAGTTTGCCGATAGTAATACTTACCGTGAACATCTTGAAACTCAGCTCTTGCACAACAAGTTGAAAGTCTTGGTCGCGACGACCGCATTAGGGATGGGATATGACAAACCTGACCTCAGTTTTGTTATTCATTATCAAGCCCCTGGTTCTATTGTCGCTTACTATCAGCAGGTTGGTCGCGCAGGACGAGGCATTGATAACGCACTAGGTGTGCTGATGTCAGGGGGAGAAGATCAGAATATCCATGACTTTTTCAGGGATTCAGCCTTTCCTTCAGAATCACAAGTGAACGAAATTTTGCATCTGTTGGAAAACAGTGATGGCTTGTCACTCCGCGGTATCGAAGAGCAGTCTAACTTGCGACAAGGTCAGATTGAGAAAGTATTAAAGCTACTCAGTGTTGAAAACCCGGCTCCGGTTATAAAAGTCGCTAGCCAGTGGCGTAGAACCCCCGTGCGCTATGCGATGGATCATAATCGAATTGCCCACTTAACCAGTCAGCGAGAGCAGGAATGGGCTGAGGTACAGCATTATCTGACTTACCACGGCTGTAAAATGACCTACTTACAACAAGCATTAGATGACCATGCCCCAGCGGCCTGTGGAAGATGCGAGTCCTGCCTTGGGCACCCGGTTATCATTCAGGAAATTGACCCCGGCTTGGCCCATCGCGCAGGCATCTTCCTCAAACAGGCAGAAATCGTCATTCAACCCAAGGGACAGGTTGCACAATCCAATGCAGAATCGGCAAGAACCTTCCCGATTGATCAGTTTCCAAGACTACTTGGCGCACTGATAGCACAACCAGGCAGAGTACTTTCCCGCTGGGGAGATGCGGGCTGGGGGCGAACGGTAGCAGAAAACAAATTCTCAGGTTATTTTTCGGATGAATTGGTCGAAGCACTGGCGGAAATGATAATGCAAAGATGGCAACCTAATCCTGCCCCAACCTGGGTGTGCCATGTGCCTTCCTTAAGATATCCTGATTTAGTATCCTCGCTTGCACAACGATTAGCGTTGAGGATAGGGGTACCTTTTGTTGATGCGGTACGCAAAATTCGCGATAACCCACCCCAGCAAGAACAGCACAATCGTTTTCATCAATGCCATAATTTAGATGGCGTTTTTGAGATCACCCAATTTAACCGCAATCAGCCCGTTTTACTGGTTGATGACATCATCGATTCGGGTTGGACTCTTTCTGTTATAGCGGCATTATTACAGCGAGCAGGCAGTGGCGTAGTGTATCCTGTGGCACTGGCTTCATCCTCGGTAAGAAACTGATGAATTTATCACCCATCGCCCAAGCAACCTTACTGCTCACTAGCTATTTCGGCAACCTGGGTAGTGAAGATGCCAAACCCCTTACCAATGGAGAATGGGGTCGCTTCGCGCTATGGTTGAAAAACCAATCGTTATCCCCCGCTGATTTGCTAACCTCAACCGCTAAATCGCTGCTTAATGGCTGGAATGATGCGCAGATAAGTTCTGAGCGCATTTCACAACTGCTAAACCGCGGTCATAGTTTGGCATTAGCCATGGAGAAGTGGCAAAGAGCAGGCCTTTGGGTCATTACTCGTTCCGACGCAGAGTACCCGTGGCGTTTAAAAAAACGCTTAAAAAACAGCTGCCCTCCGGTACTCTTTGGGTGTGGTAACCAGTCTCTACTTAATGCCGGGGGCTTGGCCGTTATTGGCTCACGAAATGCTCCCACTGCAGACCTCTCTTTTACCGAACAAGTGGGGGTTATGGCCGCAGCAGAGGGTGTTGCTATTGTATCAGGGGGTGCCCGGGGCGTAGACGAAACCGCCATGTTAGCTGCCATGCGCCAGGGCGGTTCGGTGATTGGTATTCTGGCTGATAGTTTACTGAAAACGGCCACCAGTGCTAAATGGCGTAACGGGTTAATGAATAACCATCTGGCGCTGATTTCCCCATTTTATCCAGAGGCGAGCTTTAATGCAGCCAATGCCATGATGCGTAATAAATACATCTACTGCCTGGCGGATAGTGCATTGGTGATCCATGCGGGTAAAAAAGGGGGAACGCTTAATGGCGCCCAAGAAAACCTGAAAAACTGTTGGGTGCCCTTGTGGGTCAAACCAACAGATGACCGTGATGCCGCTAATGGAGACTTAGTGGCCAAAGGGGGGATTGAGTGTGAAGCGGATATTCAAAACCTCAATATTTCAGCTTTATTGTTAGCACAGTCACCCCCAGAAACGGCGCAATCAAAAGAAGATCAAATTGACCTGTTTTCTTAGTTAAAATCAGGCCGATGCACGCAGTGATTGCACTCAATTTATCGAGTTTTTACTCAGTGCAATAGCCACCGCACTCGCCACCGAACTACAGCAAGCAATCGAGATGGAGCAAGAAACGCGGGTAAAAACGCGGGTAGAAATGCGGGTAGAAACGCGGGTAGAAACCTCAGAGCAAATTTTGACTCTATTGCGTGCACAACCGCAATTATCACTGGCAGAGATTGCACAGCATCTTGGCCGTGCACCCAGTACCATTGAGCGTGCAGTGGCAAAATTAAAACTGCAGCATAAACTGACCTACCTTGGCTCAAAAAAAGACGGACATTGGCAAGTATTAGTGGATACCACCACGAAGCAATAGTCTGGTGGCAAGGCCAGATTCAATGCTTCAACCGCATGGTGGCATCACCGCGCTCCTCAGGCATTCCTCCCTCACACACATAACGAATCCCACTCTGAGTGGCTTGCTATCACTCCCTGTAGCGACAGAGAAGGCCAGCCCTCATCATAAATACAGCATGCGCAAGGCCGCCTGTCGTCTCCCTTCTTGGCACACTCGCGCTGACTCTTGCCCGGTGTTTCCAGATGATGCGTGCGCTGATCCTGTCACCCGGCAAATATTCGATTTACTCAACAAGGGCCGACGTTGTGCTCAAGCTCACTTTATAGCCAGAAAAAGAACTTCAACGTTTCACAATGCAACGTTTTATTGAGCCAAACGTTACATTGTGCAACGTTTTTTTTTACTGTTCGTCAGACAGTATGCAGGACGTATAGTCGGCAATACGCAGAGGTGCTGATACTCAAATGCACCTATCTTTAACCCATTGTTCAAAATTAAAACCTTCATACGGATAGGAATTAAAATGGCAGACCTAATTTTAAACGCAAAAGAGTCTTTTGTTCTGGATTCCATCCAAGGCTCACTGTATGCAGCACACAGAGAAAACCTCACATTATTAGACTTTAATAATAATATTAAAGTGGTTGCTCGTAACGACTGGAACAAAGACAAGGTTGCACTCATTTGCGGTGGTGGTTCAGGCCACGAGCCCGCACACGCCGGTTTTGTCGGCAAAGGGATGTTAACCGCAGCAGTATGCGGCGACCTGTTTGCTGCCCCCAGTGTAGATGCCGTTCTCAGCGCTATCCTGCATGTAACAGGTGATGCAGGTTGCCTGGTTATCATCAAAAACTATACCGGTGACCGTCTGAACTTTGGCCTGGCAGTCGAAAAAGCCAAAGAGATGGGGCGTAAAGTTGACCTGATTGTGGTGGGTGATGACATTTCTATCGCCGATAATCCTCAACCGCGCGGTATTGCAGGCACACTGTTCGTGCAAAAAGTGGCAGGGTATGTCGCTGAAAATGGCGGCTCGCTAGAACAAGTGAAACAAGCGGCGATTGACGCGCATAACAAAACAGCTTCTATTGGCGTCGCACTAACCAGTTGTTCACTACCAGGGGAAAGCAACGACCGTATCGCGCAAGGAAAGGCAGAACTTGGCTTAGGTATTCACGGTGAAGCGGGTATCGAAACCATTGACCTGCCAACCGCACGGGAATTGGTTTCAACCATGGTCAGCAAGCTTATCGCCGCCAAACCCGTCACCAATAACGCCATTCTGCTGAATAACTTGGGTGGGCTGTCGCCAATCGAGATGAATATCGTGACGAAAGAAGTCATGGAGTCTGCGCTGGGTCGGCAGGCGAAATTCATTGTTAGCGGTGCGCTGATGACCGCTATCGATATGAAAGGCTTCTCTATCTCCACCATTCAACTGACGGATGAAATCACTAAAGCGCTGACTGCGGAAGTAGAAACAGAGTCCTGGCCGGGTGCAGTGGCTCGCCGCGAAATCCCCGTGACCCGTTGTGAAAGCCTGATCGCCAAGAAGGCATTTGAGCCCTCTCACCACGAAGAAACAGCCCAGGTACTGCGCAAGGTCTGCCAATCGATTATCAATATTGAAGCGGAGCTCAACCACCTGGACTCCATCGTGGGTGATGGCGATACCGGTTCAACCTTTGCCGCAGGTGCCAGTAAAGTGCTCGCTCAGCTAGAAGCGAATCAGCTTCCACTGCAAGACAAATCGAAGCTAATGACCACCATTGCTGATTGCTTGACCTCAGTCATGGGCGGCTCTTCGGGTGTCTTACTTTCCATCATGTTTACCGCCGCAGGTCGTGACCATGAATTGAATGGTTCACTGCCAAAAGCACTGCAAGCCGGTTTAGGCCAGATGATGGCTTACGGCGGGGCGAAACCCGGTGATCGCACCATGATTGACGCGCTACACCCGGCGTTAGAGGCTTGGGTTAAAGAGGGCTTCTTAACAGCCATTGAAGCGGCGAAAGCAGGTGCGGAATCAACGGTTGAGATGACCAGTGCGAAAGCGGGTCGCTCATCTTACCTTAATAGTGACAGCCTATCAGGGACTAAAGATCCTGGCGCATATGCTATCGAAATCGTGTTTAGTCAATTCTAAACATAATTAAAAGACACCTCTCCAATAATAGCTGCACTCATGTTCCAGGGATAATGAGTGCTGAAATAAATCAATTTGTTTGAAAATTGATAAGGTGAAAAAATGAAGAACGGAAATCTAGGAAGATACTTGCAATTCGCACTGGTGATACTTGCTGCAGGTTCTATCTATCCACTTATCTACCTGAAAGCTCAGTATCAAGAAACGATATTGGAAGTATTTAACATGTCATTAACCCAAATGAACACGATTTATACGGTTCTTGGTTTGGTGTTTATTGTCGGTTATTTTCCAAGTGGTGTACTGAGTGACAAATTTTCCGCCAAAAACTTATTAGCACTCTCTTTGCTAGGAACAGCATTGGGTGGTTTCTGGTTTGCTCAAGTGCCAACATATGAGTACGTCGTGGTTATCTTTGCCATTTGGGGATTTTTCTCCGTCTTCACTTTCTGGAGTTCTCACATGAAAGTGGTGAAAATGCTCTCTTCCGATGATGAGGACGGGCGTTTCTTCGGTATCCTTGATGGCGGACGTGGCTTGGTAGAAGCC
Source organism: Serratia sp. HNCC26DJ244 (assembly GCF_057180565.1). Lineage (NCBI taxonomy): Bacteria > Pseudomonadati > Pseudomonadota > Gammaproteobacteria > Enterobacterales > Yersiniaceae > Serratia > Serratia sp. HNCC26DJ244. Next base: position 131,245 of record NZ_JBXUGO010000005.1, read on the forward strand.
TTGCTGGCAAGTTTGGCCTTGGCAATTTTCACTGTTGTTCTGGGGAGCAGCATTGAAGTTACCGATAAGAGAGCCGCGCTAGTCTCCATTGTTTACATGTATTCAACCGTGCTTTTGGTGACGTCGATATTGGTGTTTTTCTTCGTTAAAGATGGCAGCAAAACAGCCAAGAAAGTAGAAAAAGAGCCGGGCAGCGAAGAGAGTGGCGTTAAGTTTTCTGACCTGGGAAAAGTATTTACCAATAAGTATATCTACCTACACGGCATCATCATTTTTGCTGGTTATACCGTGTTCTGGACCAGTTACTACTTTGGTGGGCACCTTCAGTCAAACTTGGGTATGACCCCTATCGGCGTCGGTTCCATCATGGTAGCGGTTTTGTGGATGCGTCCTTTTGGCGGCATTATTGGCGGCTTCCTGGCCGACAAAATTGGTAAAGAAGTCACTATTACCTGCTCACTGCTGGGTGGCTCTGCCTGTCTGATATTGATGGTTTTGTTACCAAAAACACTGCCTAGCATGGCAATTAGTGGATTGGTGATTCTGGCGGGTTTGTTTGTCTACATGATCCGTGGCACCTACTGGTCTCTATTGGGTCAATCAAAAATCGATATCGCCATTATGGGTACCGCCATCGGCGCAGTCTCATTTATCGGTTACCTACCGGATATCATGATCCCACTAATGAACAGTTACCTGTGGGATGTGTTCGGCAATGAAGGGGGTTACCAGGCCTATTTCTTAGTGAGTGCAGTAGTCGGTCTGTTTGGTGCCGTGATAGCCATGATTTACCGCAGATCACAAATTGCTGACAAAAAAAATGAGCAGGCACTGCAAAAAACTGGCGCTTAAGCTGAGCCTGTAAAGAATATGTAATTTAAAAGTAGTTTGACTTTTAATAGACAGGGTGGATTCTAAAGTGTTGCCAAGACACTTTTAGGGCCTGACTAACAAAACGTGGTTGGTATTTTATCAACCACCTGAAATAGTAAAGGAATAATGGTTATGTACAACAAAGACAAAAACCGCTTTGAAGTTAAACAAGGCGATAAAACAATGAAAGCAGTCGTTACCACCGGTAACGGTGGCTACGATAAATTAGTCTATATGGACGTTCCTGTTCCTGTGCTTGATCAAGGCGAAGTACTGGTCAAAGTTTTAGCTGCCGGTGTCAATAACACCGAAGTCAATACCCGCCTGGGCTGGTACTCATCAAAAGTAACGCAAAGCACCAATACACTCTCAGACGACGACCAAGAGAAGGCCGAGGCATCTGAAGAAAAAGATGGTGGCTGGAATGAAGAAACCCCCTTCCCATTTATTCAAGGTACCGACTGCTGTGGTGAAGTGGTCGAAGTGAAAGATGAGCAGTACAAACACCTGCTCGGCAAGCGTGTTCTCATCAGGCCTTGTATCCGCAGTGAAGGCTGGGACTCGATGGAAAATATCTGGATGGCGTCTGATTTCGATGGGGCGTTTGCTCAATATGTGAAAATTGAAGCCACAGAAGTGTTCCCAGTAGAGTGTGACTGGACAGATGCAGAGCTGGGCTCAATCCCTTGTTCATACGGCACATCAGAAAACATGGTTCAGCGCTCAGGGATTAAAGCCGGCGAACGCGTTCTGGTGGCGGGTGCTTCCGGTGGCGTAGGCTCAGCCGTTGTTCAATTAGCTAAACGCCGTGGTGCCTACGTTATTGGGCTGGCAGAAGGTGAAGCCAAAGTTGACCTGGTGAAATCCTATGGTGCCGATGAAGTCATCGTTTTTGGCAAAGACACATTCAAAGTGCTTGGCCATAAGTCAGTCGATGTCGTGGTTGATAACGTTGCTGGGCCTAACTTCCCTCAAATGATGAAGGTGCTCAAGCGCGGTGGCCGATTCGTTTCTTCAGGTGCGATTGCAGGCCCAATCGTTGAACTGGATATGCGCGATTTCTATCTGAAAGACTTGACGCTTATCGGTTGTACTTGTTGGGACGAGCCAGTATTCCCGAGCCTCATTTCTGCCATCGAAAATGGCGAAATCAAGCCGGCACTCGCCAAAACCTTCCCGCTAGAGAATATCGTTGAAGCGCAGCAAGAGTTCGCGCTTAAGAAACACGTGGGTAAATTTGTTCTGATTCCAAATCACGATGATATCTAACTGACTGGCACGCGCTAAGATAAAGATAACGCAGTGATCTCAACAACGTCATAACTACAATTGGTGCGCTTTACACAGACAGGTAAAGCGCCCGATTTAAAAATTATTGGCAAGGAATATTCCTATGAAATCTGACAGCATTTTTGAAAGAGTTCACCAAATAAAGCACGCTGAATTAACAAAAGAAAACTGGTTTGAAAAACAACCAGGAAAACAAATGAAGATTGGCTCTTGGGAGTTTATGTTAAACCAGCCATCCTCTTCATTCTGGGTATACTTCTTAGGTTTGCTCGTGACCGTTGCGGGTGTCAACTTCCTGGTCACCCAAGACGATCAACTATCAAGATATTGGTGGGGTATCTCACTGGTTCTTTGGGGTGTGGGCGCCATTATTGCAGGCACCAGTTATCAAGCATTAGGCTATGAGCTGAAATGCGCCAGACGAGAAACCTGTTCATGGACCACCTGGTGGGAAATTATTTACCTTATTTTCCAACAGTTAAGTATGAATGCCATGACGGTTGCCATTGCCTATTCATGTACCACCGGGATCTACCTGGAAATACTGATTTGGTACTCAATCGTGGTATCGATCATTTATCCTATTGTTGTTTTGTACGGCGCATTTAAACCTAAAAAATCGCTGATTACATTTGAATTTATGATACAGGTTTCACTGCCAAGCTTTATTTTGTTCTGTATCCTAAATTTGGTGCGTTACTTCATGCATGGCCACACCATGGATTTGGTTTTAATGGGTTCATGGGTACTTATCTACCTGTCTTGGTGGGGTTATGATAAATACTACAAAGCTGGCATTACCGACCTGCTCTGGAAAGGCGGCAAGTGGTTCTCTGAAAACGATGTACTGCACGTTATTTTAGTGATCTGGGGCTTCTATATGCTATTTGTGCTGCCACCTTTCATTAAAGATTATGCGAGTTTTGTGAATTAAAAAAGCAATCTAAAATCGGGTTTAGCCGTCATCAATGACATTTCGACAAACGGATAATGTTGATTGACGGCTAATACCAAAAAGGCAATACATTCGCAATTACAATAATTCTGCAGCACGACTTATCCAATCAACTCATATTTTAAGCCTATTTAATCATTCTTGGTCAATTTACCCAACTAATTAACAATGAGAGTTGTTATTAATTGGCTTTCCAAAAAAACAGGGGAACATATGAATAATATCTCCAGCAGGAGGACTGGCTCATGCAACATTTAACACCGCAGCCAATCCGTATGGACGATGTGCCGTTAAATCGTTTCCATATTAAGATCGCTAGCTTGACGTTTGGCGCTCACTTCACTGATGGTTATGTTCTAGGTGTCATTGGTTTTGCATTGGCACAAATTAAACCACAAATGGGGCTTTCACCGTTTTGGGAAGGGATGCTGGGCAGCTCGGCATTAATCGGGTTGTTTATCGGTAGCCTATTTCTTGGCTGGATCTCGGACTACCTGGGCCGCCAGAAAATCTTTAGCTTCAGCTTTGTCATTATTACCCTCGCTTCTGCCTTGCAGTTTTTTGCCACCACACCAGAACAGTTGTTCTTCTTGCGTGTCTTGGTGGGTATTGGCCTTGGGGGGGATTATGCCGTAGGCCATACCATGTTGGCAGAATTCGCCCCGCGCAAACATCGTGGGGTGTTACTGGGCTCGTTTAGCGTGATCTGGACGTTTGGCTATGTCGCTGCCGGTTTTATGGGCCATTTCCTGACAGAATTGGGGCCGGATACTTGGCGCTGGCTACTGGCCTCTTCGGCTGTGCCAGCATTGGTTATTTTACTGCTGCGTATTGGCACCCCAGAATCACCACGTTGGTTAATGGGTAAAGGCCGGAGTGAAGAGGCGTTGGCGGTGGTGCATAAGCATTTTGGTGCTAATGTCATCCTCAGTGATGAGGCGAAGGTGACGTCTAAACAGCGGTTTGCTTCACTGTTTGGCCCGAAATATCGTCGTCGTACTGCGTTTAATAGCCTGTTTTTTGTTTGTTTGGTGATCCCCTATTTCGCTATCTATACCTTCCTGCCGTCAATTCTCAATGTGATGGGTTTGGATAATAATTTCTCAACCGATTTGTTATTGAATGCATTGTTGGTTGTCGGTGCCGTATTAGGGATTGCGTTAACCATCATTTTTTCACGCCGTGGTTTCCTGATTGGTTCGTTTTTCTTCCTCGCAGCGTGTTTAGTGATGTTAGCCCTGATCCCCGCCCATCAAACCCTTGGGCTGATCATCACCTTTGCGAGTTTTACCCTGATCATGTCGGCGGTCAGTAACTTGGTAGGGATATTCCCCGCTGAAAGTTTCCCAACCGAAGTACGTTCGATGGGGGTCGGTTTTGCCACCTCAATGAGCCGTTTGGGCGCCGCTATCGGCACAGGCTTATTGCCACTGGCCGTTGTGCATTATGGTCTTGCCACCACCACCCTCATTTTGGCGCTGGTCTTAGTCTTTGGGGCCATTATCTCCATTGCCTGGGCACCAGAAACCAAAAATTTAACGTTGGTAGATGCGGCTCAAGGGGGCTAGTCTGCCCGTTACAGACTGACGCAACGGACGGTGAACATCTCACGTCTCTAATGCCAATTAGTGGAAACAGGGATAAACCTGTTTCCACTCAACGTGGGTTTCACCGGATGCCATTGACGCAATAAACTGCGGATATAGAACCCACAAAAAAGATAACCGTCAATTTTTTGTGGGCATAACACCCACCACTTTAATTAATCCTTATCATTACAAAAGCTCACTCAATAAGCATTACCCGATCGATAACGAACGATCGCCGTCCAGTCTGAAAGAGGCGTGACCGTTGCCAAATTTCACCACTGCCCCAGATAACAAGGCATCAAACTCCCACGGTGTTGGCTCAATACCCACCGACTGGAGAAAGGTGAGTACTTTCGCGTTTATCACATTCCCCTTGCCAATCAAGCAAAGCTTTTTGAACACCATCTGCCAGCTTCATTTTTTAAAAAAAACTCGCATTATCATAAACATCTCTATAGGCTGCTTGAAGCTATTGATAAGCAAGACGTTAGAATCTTAAGATACGGGATGAATAATGGAATATTGGCTTTGGACTGGTTTGTTGATTTTCATGTTTATTATCTACAAACAAATAAGTGCCTTATCTGAGTCAGTCAAATACATTCGTGAAGAGCTCACCAAGCTATCCAGTCAACGCCCCCAAACGTTGTCAACGCCTGAAGTGGCCCCTGATATTGCGGCCCAGGAAGAGCACCAATCCGCCAGTGCGCTAGAGGAAGAGCAAAACGTTGTCACCCTGCCAGACTTCCCCGCTACCGCATCCGATCCTTGGTCATCCGGTCGTCCAAACCACTGGGATTTCGTGCAACTGAAAAAGCAGGAGCAGATTGAAGCCATCGCTGCGGCCTATGCGGCAAAAGAGCAGAGTGAACAGAGTGCACAAACCACGCAGGCAGCAGAGGAGACTACTAGCAGCGAGGTGCTTCAACCACTGGATCAACCCCAAACTATCTCGCAGACCGTCAATGAAGAGCCAGCCCACATTCAACCGACTGTTCCGGTGCCGGACGTCTGGGTCAAGTTGGATAAAGTGCTGTTTTCACTCGATGCCGAAGAAAGTATCTGGAAACGTCTCGAACAAGAGTTTGCCGCCCGTTGGATGGTGTGGATCGGTGGTGTGATCATGGCCCTGGGCGTGATTTTCCTGCTGAAAGCGGGCAGCGAACGCGGGCTGTTCGGACCGACATTACGGATCTCCGTCGCTACCGTGTTGAGTCTACTGATGGTTGCTGGGGGTGAATTACTCCGGCGCTCTCGTTTTCAATTGCCGTTAGCGAATGCCCGTTACATTCCCGCCGCACTCAGTGGCGCGGGGATTATCGGCCTATTCGCCTCAATGCTGGCCGCTAAATATCTCTACGATATGTTCCCAATGCCTGTGCTGATGCTATTACTCAGCCTGACTTCGCTGCTAGCAATGGTACTGGCTTTATGGCAGGGGCCATTTATGGCCGCGTTAGGGCTCCTTGGGGCTTACACCGTGCCGTTATTTGTCTCAACCGGCAGTGGTAATGTCACCGGGCTATTGGCCTATGTGTTCCTGGTCAGTTTGGCCTCTATCGGACTGATGAGCCGGGTTTATCGCCGCTGGTTATGGCTGGGAGCAATGGCGGGCAACTATCTGTGGCTATTTATTTCTTTAACCATGGCCACCGAAGAACACCAGTTAGCGCGTTCATTGTTCCTGCTAGCAACCACTTACGGATTCCTTGCCTGGCCACACTTGGGGTGGTCACTCAAAAGCAAAATACGTTTCCGCAATAATGACTGGACGAACTGGCCCAACGCACTACTGGATCCCCTATTTACTGGGTTCATTGCGGCGTTCTCACTGTTTGCCTTAACGGTAGTCGAGAACTATTCATTACTGGCCTGGGCCACGCTGATTCTGTTCTCTATCAGCCTGCTATTGATCGCCAAACGCTCCCCGTCATTGGATCTGTTTGTCCCAGTGGTCGGGGTATTAGCCATTTCTCCCTTTGTTAACGCAGTCGCGCTCTTTACACCAGAAAGAGTCTGGGTCAGCTTATTAGGGGTGAGTCTATTAGCGCTAATATGCGGGATATATGGCATCTACCAGGTCACCAGACCGGTTTACCGTAAACTTTGGTGGGCGGCGTTGTCTGTACTGGTACCGATGTGTACCGTGGCAAGTACTTATTATGCTTGTCGCAATAACTTTGAGCCGTTCTGGGTTGAGTACTCTCTGCTGGCAGTTTGCCTGGTGATGTATATCGCCTGGAACATGTTCAGTGATTTGTACGCCCGCGCATCAGAGCTTCTGCGCTCAATCTACCAGATTGCCGCTCAACTGATGTTGGCCTTTGCACTATTCATCTGTTTCAGCCAGGTTACGCTCACCCTGTTGCTGGCGGCTCAACTGCTGTTACTGGTACTCTGGCAACGTTGGCGTCAGATTTCATTGCTGCCCTGGATTTTCAAGATACATGCCATGTTACTGCTGGCACGTTTATCACTGAACCCCTTTATTATTGACTATGCGTCGCCCTTGCATATCGCTTCCGTCACCATTCCCTGGACGCTATACGGTTTTGGCATTCCGATTCTCTGCCTGTGGTTGAGTTCACGTTTGCTTCCTACCCGGCGCGGTGACGATACCGCCAATTGGTTAGCGGCCAATGCCATTTACCTGCTGGCCTTATGGATTAATGTCGAGCTACGCCACTTGTTGCATGGCAGCTACCATCTTTCCCTGGATTTCGCCTCTCTTACTGATTGTGCATTGCATGGCGTCACCTTCGGCATCATGGCGTTGGCCTATGGTTATCGCGAACGGCTGGCGGATTCACTGCGTGATATCTACCGTTGGGCAGCCCAAGCCAGTGCTGTTCTGATGCTGCTCATGACAGCAGCCTGCCTGCTTGCCTTTAACCCATTGTGGTCAGCACAAAGTGTCGGTAGCCTGCCGTTGCTGAATATGGTCACCGTTGCCTATGCGATCCCAATGCTATTCATGTTGGTTGCGCTAAAATTCTGGCCAGATCAATGGTTAACAGTACAGCTAAAGCCTTATGTACTGGGCGTCACAGCTCTGCTGGGAATGGTGTTCATTACCTTAACGGTTCGCCAGTTGTGGCATGGTGCTCGGTTGGATAGCCCGGTGGTGTATAGCGGTGAACAATACAGCTACTCACTGGTGTGGATGCTGACGGCCATTGGCATGATGTACGGCGCAATACATTGGTCAAATGACAAGGTACGCCTCGCCTCGCTGGGGCTGCTGGCATTAACGATCGTCAAACTGTTCCTGTGGGATATGTCTGGCCTTGAAGGGCTTTATCGTTCCGCCTCATTCCTGGGCCTCGGCCTGTGTCTGGTGGCTGTCGGTTGGTTCTATCAGAAATTTGTCACCATGAAAATTGCTGAAGCCCCCACCGCTGAAGATACGGAGAGCACCGCCGGGCAAAATTAGCCTGCGCGGAAATAAGTGCCCCCCCAAGCCATTCAGGTTGCCAGATGGCAGCTTGAGTGCTTGGGGGGAGATAACCTGCGGTGTTGATCATCTCCCGCCCCCAACCGATTTTCCATTGAGTGAATCTTATTTTCGCATTTGTTTATTGACAACCGAACTTAAAGAAAATACCGCTGAAAAAAAGCAAATAAGGGCAATAAAGCAATAGAGCAATAGAGCAATAGAGCACAAACGGGAATGTCACACCGACTCCGGGGCAAGAGTGATTGAGCGCCCCTGATTTTTCGTTATAGTCATAACAACCAGTAAAATACATCTCATGTAATTGGCCGATTGTCCTGAAAAAAACCAAAGTGGCAAAAATAAATACCAATAATAGTATGACGGTTATTTTCCCTTGATTTTTATCATCAGGTCCATCTTGCTCTTCTGGTTCAGAGGCTATGGGCTCATCACCAAGTAGACTTTTTTGAGGATAAGCAGCTCTGTTTTTACGAATCAGCTTTCTTCTTCTTTGTTTTTTATTCAACGTATAGTTCCTTGACAATTGATATAGGAAACACCAAATTCGATCACTAAGCAACGGTCTCCCATATTGTGGAGCGGAAATTAAAGATTAATGCTGCCGTTAATCACCGTCACCGTTTGGCCACCAATCCAGATACCCTCTTCACGATACTGGACCGTTATACGTCCATAGCGTTGAATGGCAGTCCCTTGACGAGCATGATAATCATCCCGCGATCCGCGCGCAGCGAAATAATGCGCCAAGCATGCATTGGCACTACCAGTGACAGGGTCTTCTGTTAACGCCCCCTGCTCAACCATCAAACCCCGAACTTCAAATTGCTCAGCACCATCGTTACTTGGCCCGAAAGGCATCAGACCATTCACCTGCGCATGTTTCAGTAAACGCTCTAAGGCGCTCACATTGGGCTTAACATTTAACACGGCTTGCGCCGATATCATCGGCACTAACAGCCAGCGAATCCCCATATCGGCGATAGTCACCGCTTGTGCGGCATCCAATGCCTCTTGGTCAAATACAGTGCCAATCAACGCATCGTCAAATGGCGTGAGAACTACCTCTGGTGCCATAAACGCCAGCGCCCCTTGAGGATCGATCTTGATGGTAACCAGACCGACACCGCACTCTTGCACGATCTGACTCGCCGTTTGTGGTACCAACCCCGCTTCCAGCAGCGCATGGGCGGTACCCAACGTAGGGTGCCCGGCAAACGGCAACTCACCGTCAACGGTAAAAATACGCACCCGATAGTCGGCCTGTTTATCGGTCGGGGTTAACACGAAGGTCGTTTCTGATAAATGCGTCCAGCGGGCGATGGCCGCCATCTCGTCATCGCTTAATCCGTTGGCATCCAGAATAACTGCCAACGGATTGCCGCTAAAAGGCAATTGAGGGAAAACATCAACCTGCTTAAACGCCACTGTTCTGGTCATAACCCACTCGTTAGTTATATTTTGCCAAAGCGTGATTTTTCACCCCAAGGGCTCACTCGTTAAGCGGGCTAGTATATCACTTTGAGGAAAATTGCCCCGAATGGTGCTAGCTGAGCAAGTGAAGAAAAGAAACCAATCTCCCACCAGACTGAACAATGCTCTTCGTGGTACCCATAGCTCAAAATGGTATAGCTAAACGCTGTTATGTACGACGCCTATAATCACCATTTTCCCCTCCAGCAGAGGAATCTATTTCCCTTCTAATCTATTTCTGTGTTCCGGCTTGCCATAGGCGCGACCCGTTTCAGCATCAAGTGGATTAGCTTTAACCAGTATCCATCTGTTAATATCGTTTTTGGCATGTTGGGCTGTCGCGGCTAGTTTTTGGCGAAAGTCATTATACCAGTCCTTCATACCGCCTAATAATCCACCACGAAAGATCAACAGCCTCTAGGACAATATTTATTAAATACCTACCGATGAAACAGGAGTGCACGGAATGAAAAAATGTTGGTATGCGGTTTTGGGTTTAGTTGCATCAAGTGCGGTACAGGCGGCAAGCATTAATGTCCCCATTCATCAAGTCAGTGCCGAAGGAATAGGACAAAACATCGGCCAAATCACCATCAGTGAAACCCCTTATGGTTTGTTATTTACTCCACAGTTAACAGCGTTACAGCCAGGTGTTCGTGGATTTCATATTCATGAAAAAGGCAGTTGCGAACCCGCAATGAAAGACGGCAAAGCCGTTGCTGCTTTGGGGGCAGGTGGTCATTTTGATCCGGCGAAAACAGGCAAACACCTAGGCCCTTATGGTGATGGCCATCTGGGTGACTTGCCAGCACTCTATGTAGATGCCGATGGCTCATCCACCTATCCAGTGCTAGCGCCAAGATTGAAGCAGATTAATGAGGTAAATGGAAAAGCCATCATGGTGCATGCAGGTGGTGATAACCATTCCGACCATCCCAGTCCTCTTGGCGGTGGTGGAGCACGATTTGCTTGTGGTGTGATCAAAGCATAGTTACCTCCCTAGATTCTTAAAGCATAACCCCTGGACAACACCATGACAGGGGTTAACTATTTATCTCACTTTCCGATAAGCCAATACCTAAACCGTGCTGATGCTGTGTTGAGATCAACCGCTTGTGCTGCACTTGTCTTGTAATATCATCCATTCGATCGACTACGTGATGACGATTATAAAAGGAGACGTGCGACTTGCTTGACGCCTCGGATTATGTGACTTTAGTATGCTGATGAGTTAAATGGATTTTTTAATCACCTCCAAAGGGTTGATAATTGACATGACGTGGTACAAAAATAGAATTTTTCTCGGCGCTATTGTCCTCATAATCGGTATCAGCATTTATTTTATTGTCACAATAAGTGCAAACAGACCTGCTCATAGTAATACTGCGCCAGAAAAACAGGCGGCACTTACCGTTAATATCGAAGTCCCCCGACAACAGAATTTACCACGCCAAATCAACGCCAATGGTAATATTGCCCCCTGGCAGGAAGCGATTGTCAGTAGTGAGGCTGATGGGTTACGCCTGGCAGAAATTTACGTCAATGTTGGCGACCGCGTTGGTAAAGACCAACTTCTTGCGCGTTTTGACCCCGAAACAGTCGCCGCTGACCTTGCCCAAGCAGAGGCTGCTTTAGCTGAAGCTCTGGCGAATAAAGACGAAGCCAGCACGAATGCACAACGCGCACGCCAACTGAAGAATACCGGTGCACTCAGCGAATTGCAGATCGACCAATATCTCGCCGCCGATAAAACAGCACGTGCTCGCGTCCAACAAGCTAAAGCGCAAGTTCAATACCAGCGGTTGCGCATGGAAAAAACGCGCGTACTGGCCCCTGACGACGGCATTATCTCAGCGCGAAGCGCAACTGTTGGTCACGTCGCCAACCGTGGCAACGAGTTATTCCGGCTGATCCGTCAAGAGCGCCTGGAATGGCGCGCAGAACTGACCGCCGCAGAATTACCCCTCCTCAAACCGGGTATGAGTGCCGTATTGCGCACCACAGCAGGAACCGAGCTCACAGGCCGCATCCGCGCCCTGGCCCCTTCACTCGACCTGCAAACACGCAACGCCATCGTCTATGTCGATATCACCCCGACGCAGCAACAGCAGCTCGGGGTAAAAGCGGGTATGTTTGCCCAAGGGACGTTCCACGTCGGTGAAATATCAGCGCTTACCGTTTCACAATCTGCTCTCGTCTCACGGGAAGGGTTTCACTACCTTTTTGCTGTTAATGAAGCGGGCAACGTCAGCGAAATTAAAGTCGAGATCGGTCAGTTATATCAAGGGCGGTTTGAGATCCTCACCGGCCTGCAGCCTGATATGCGCATCGTTACCAGCGGTGCCAGTTTCCTCAATCACGGCGAAAGAGTGCGCGTTAACCCCCTCCCCACAGGGGAAACAGCACAATGAATCTCTCTACCTGGTCTATACGTAATCCCATCCCTGCGGCTATGTTGTTTGTGCTACTCACCGTCGCTGGGCTCATCAGTTTCCGTAGTATGAAGATCCAACAGTTTCCCGATATCGAGTTACCGATGGTCACCGTCAGCGCCGCCTTGCCGGGCGCTTCGCCGGAACAGTTGGAAAACGACGTGGCGCGCAAACTGGAGGACTCCGTGGCTTCCCTTCAGGGGCTAAAGCACATCTATACCAAGATCTCCGAAGGCGGCGTTATTATGACGCTGGAATTTCAACTGGAGAAACCGGTCCAGGAAGCGGTGGATGATACGCGTTCAGCAGTACAGGGTGTGCGCTCTGATCTCCCCAGCGATGTCCGTGATCCTGTGGTACAACGTGTCAATCTGTCTGGAACGCCTGTGCTGGTTTATGCGGTGCGCTCAGAACATTTGGACGAAGAAGCACTGTCATGGTTTGTGGATAACACCCTGGTGCGCAGCTTGCAGGCGATCCGCGGCGTCGGGGCCGTCAATCGAGTCGGGGGCGTCAATCGTCAGGTCCAGGTGCTGCTCGATCCATTAAAGCTAGAAAGTCTGGGGGTGAGCGCGGCACAAATCTCGCAACAATTGCGTTTAGTGCAACAGGATGCCCCCAGTGGACGCGCCGAGCTTGGCAATAGCGAACAGACTGTTCGCACCCTAGGAGGGCAACACTCCGCCAAAGAGATCGCTGCACTACAGATCCCGCTTATCGATGGGCGTTACGTTCGACTCGATCAACTCGCTACTGTCACCGACACTGTGGCTGAAGTCCGCTCTTCCGCCTTTGTTGACGGCAAGCCAGTTGTTGGATTTGAGATCGTGCGTAGCCGCGGGGAGAGCGAGGTAGAAGTTGGCGACGCTGTCGAAAAAGCGTTGGAAAAAATTAAGGCAGAATACCCGCATCTGATTATCACCCAAGCATTTGACTTCGTCAGCCCAGTCAAAGCGGAGTACAACTCATCACTCAATCTGCTGTATGAAGGCGCGTTGTTGGCGGTGTTGGTCGTTTGGTTTTTCCTGCGCGAATGGCGGGCTACTTTTATTTCGGCAGTGGCGCTGCCCATGTCAGTGATTCCGGCTTTTTTTGGTATGGCCTTGCTGGGGTTTTCTATCAATGTGATCAGTCTGCTGGCACTGTCGTTGGTGATCGGGGTTCTGGTTGATGACGCGATTGTCGAGATCGAAAACATCGTGCGCCACTTGCGCGGTGGTAAAACCCCCTATGAAGCTGCGATAGAAGCCGCCGATGAGATTGGCTTAGCGGTGATTGCAACCACGTTTACACTGATCGCCGTTTTCCTTCCTACGGCGTTTATGAGCGGTATTGCAGGCAAATTTTTCAAAGAGTTTGGTTGGACGGCGTCGATCGCCGTTTTTGCTTCGCTGGTCGTTGCGCGCATTCTTACGCCCATGATGGCCGCTTATATGCTCAAGCCCTTAGTGGCAAACGATCGCGATCCAGCCTGGCTCACCCACTATTTACGCATCGTCAACTGGTGTACTCATCATAAAGTCAAAACGCTGCTTTCTGTCGGGCTATTCTTTATTGCATCGCTGATGTTGATCCCCCTGCTACCTTCTGGATTTATGCCGCCGGATGATAACTCGCAAACTCAAGTGTCTGTTGAGCTGCCGCCAGGGTCGACCTTAACCCAGACTGAAGCGATGGCTGAACGGGCTCGTCAGTTGCTCAGTCAGGTACCTGAAATACGCAGCATCTATACCACTATTGGCGCCGGAAGTGCGGGAAGCGATCCCTTCTCCTCCTCCCTGGTGGAGCCGCGTAATGCGACCTTGACCATCCAACTCGTTTCGCGCGATGAGAGGGAGCGTAAACAACCTATTGAAGCTCGCATCCGCGATCTCTTAACGCAATTGCCCGGGGTGCGTACCAAAGTGGGCCTGGGTGCATCTGGAGAGAAATATATTCTGGTGCTAAGTGGTGAAGATCCGCGCAGTTTGATGTCCGCCCAACAGGCAGTGCTACGGGATTTGCGCACTATTCCGGGGTTGGGAAATATCGCCTCCACCGCCAGCCTGGTCCGGCCGGAAGTGGTCATTCGTCCTGACTTTGCCCGCGCAGCGGATCTGGGGGTCAGCAGTGCCGCTATCGGAGAAACACTGCGGGTCGCCACGTTGGGGGACTATGACATGTCGTTGCCAAAACTGAATTTGCCCGAAAGGCAACTGGACATCGTGGTGAAACTGGATGATGCAGCACGGCAAGATATAGAATCATTAAAACGTCTTATTATCCCCGGAACTAAAGGCCCGGTGATGCTCAGCCAAATTGCAGATATCTCGATTGCAAGCGGGCCTGCGGTGATCAACCGTTACGATCGCTCACGCAATATCAATCTGGAGATCGAACTTTCCAATGTTCCGTTAGGTACTGTGGTCAATGAGGTTAAAAAACTCCCCTCAATACAGAATTTGCCCGCTGGGGTGAAAGTGGTAGAAGTAGGCGATGCTGAAACCATGAGCGAACTCTTTGCCAGCTTTGGGTTGGCGATGCTGATCGGCATCCTCTGTATTTACATCGTGTTAGTGCTGCTGTTCAAACATTTCCTACACCCGGTGACCATCCTTGCCGCACTGCCTTTCTCTTTAGGGGGGGCCTTCGTCGGCCTGTTAGTCGCAGGGCAAAGCTTGTCAATGCCTTCACTGATTGGGTTGATTATGTTGATGGGGATTGCCACAAAAAACTCTATTCTGCTGGTGGAGTACGCTATTGTGGCGCGGCGCGGCAATGATGGCAGCGACGGGCGGCCAGTCGTGGCTGCCAAACCGCGCCAAGAGGCACTGATGGATGCCTGCCATAAACGGGCGCGCCCTATCATCATGACCACTGTTGCCATGGGGGCCGGTATGTTGCCCATTGCAATAGGGCTAGGCAATGCCGATCCCAGCTTCCGTTCACCAATGGCAATTGCCGTCATTGGCGGCTTGTTGACCTCAACCGTGCTGAGCCTACTGGTGATCCCGGCGATATTTTTATACGTTGATGACTTTAGCCAGTGGTGTTACCGCAAATTCACTAGAAAACCGTCTTAGCCAAGGTTAAAAGCGGGTCATTAAATGGCCCGCTCAGATCCAAGCGTTTCAATCCACTAACAGAACTAAAACCGACTCTAGCTTGTATTGATACCGGAGGGGTATTTATAGCCCCCCCCCAATGTGCGCCCATCATTGCCTTGTTCAGGGGGGGATTACCTCACGACATCATGTTTAAAAAATCACGTTTTGTCGACATATAGCTAGAACGTGTCGATGTCATCGACCTATTCCGGTCACATGTTTAAAAAAAATCAATTTATCGACATATTCTAAGATGTATAACCTAGGCTATCTCAACCCAACTACAACCATTCTCAAGGCTCCAACGAGGATACTGTGACCCTGCCCTCGTCTGCTAACTATTTGACTTGAATAATATATATCATTCGGAATACACTCATTAGCCACATTAATTCGCGGTAGGCAGTAGTGATACTTAACCAAGAAGCGCAATACATCAATACTGCCGATTTTACTGATGCGCTATTACTGGATACCTGGCTGCTCCCCTTGACGATTATCAATGGCCAATCAGTCACCATGAATGTGCTACTACACGAGTAGTGTATGGAGCGGGTTCAGCAGGTATAAGACAAGCTGACGCAGTAAGCGAAATTAAGGATTAAAACGGATGGGCATAGCAGACTACATCATTGAAAGCGGTAAATACGGTGCATACAACCACTACCAGCTCAGACTGAAAAAACTCAATCAGGAACGCCCGGATATTCAGATTTCAGTACTCAAATTCTCTGGTGTGGAAGCCCTCAGCCAAATCCTGCGTTATGAAATCGAGTTCACCAGTGCCACCCCCGATATTCCTGCCAGCCTGCTCATTAACTATTCCGCCGAACTGCTGATGTACCCCGATGGCAAACCGTTTCAGAAGCTGACGCCGCGTATTATTCCCGGCATTATCACCCAGTTCCGCCAATGCAACACCTCCGCCGATGAAACCCGTTACGTGGTGACACTGGAACACCGGTTGGCCCGGTTGACCCAAGGCAACAACAGTGCGGTGTACCTGAATGACAGCATCATCAGCATGACGGAAAACACCTTGCTGCGTTACAACATGGATCGCTTCGATTTTCGCTTCGCGCTGAATGAGCAGTATCCCCTCAAGCCGATGATGATCCAGTTTGGCGAAAGTGATTACACCCATATCGCTCGCCGCCTGGCAGATAGCGGCATCGCTTATTACTTTGAATACGATGAAGAGAATAACTGCGATGTCATGGTCCTGGCCGACCACTCTCGCGCCTGGGTAAAAGCACTGACTATTCCATACCGCCATCCTGCAGGATTGTTCGACGGTGGGCTGGAATCGGTCTGGGAGATGTCGGTCAACCGCAAAGCCATTCCAAAACAGGTGATGGTCAACGACGACTATTACCCCAATGCGCAAAGTGACATGAAAGCTATCGCGCAGACCAACCCCGACTACCCCGCCCTGGTGGCCGAAGATTACCGCTGGGGGGAGAATTACCCGGAGCCAGGCAAAGAGTACAGCAATGAGCCCGGGCAGGGTATGTGGTATGCCAAGCGTCGCCAGCAACGTTACCTGACTGAGCAAATCACCTTTGAGGGTAAATCCAACTGCATGATGTTGCGCCCAGGGATGGTGATCACCACCCCCGGCAAAACCTGGCCGGAAGCCCCCAACGGTTTGTTGATTGTCTCCACCGAGTCTAAAAACATTGCTCGTGATACCGCCTATCTCATCGCCTTTACTGCGGTGCCGCTTCAAATGCAGCAGCCCTATCGCCCACCATTACTGCCATGGCCAACGGTAAGCGGCACGCTGCCCGCGCGCATATCCAGTGCTCACCCGGATGAACCTTACGCCCATATCAACGCTGATGGCCTCTACCGGGTACAGTTTGGTTTTGACCGTACCGAATGGCAAAAAGGCTTTGAGAGCTGCTGGCTGCGCCTGGCCAAACCCTATGCTGGCGATACCTACGGTTTTCATATGCCGTTATTGGATGCCACCGGGGTGGCGATTGCCTTTGAAGGGGGGGATGTTGATAGACCCTACATCGCTTTTGCCCTGCACGACTCGCGTCACCCGGACCACGTTGCCCTGCCCAATCACAAACGCAACGTGATCAGAACACCTGCGCAAAATAAAATCAGGTTGGAAGATCAACGGGGTAAAGAGCACATCAAGATTTCCACGGTCCATTCGGGGAAAACCTGGCTCGGATTGGGGCACTTGGTAGACAGTGGCCGAAAACAGCGTGGCGAAGGGTTTGAGCTGCAAACCGGTGGTTGGGGCACCCTGCGTGCCGCCAAGGGGCTGTTTATCACCACCGATTTGCGTGGTGATGCGGCCGCCAAACAGCTGGATATGCAAGAGGCCAAACAGCAGTTAAAGGATGCCATCACACTCACCAGTTCCCTGCGTGATGCCGCAGAAGTCGCCAAAGCGGAACTGGCGGATTTGACCGCACAAAAGCAATTGCTGATGCAGGCCATTGATGAGATGAAGCAGGCCGCGGTATTGGTGAGTGCCCCAGCGGGGATTGCGCTGACCACACCGAAAACGCTGCAACTGAATGCGGAACAGAACCTCAGCTTCACCGCCCGTCAACAGGCAGATATTTCCGCCTTAAAACGCATCACCCTGGCAGCAGGGAAAACCATCAGCCTGTTTGCCCGCGAAGCCGGGATGAAACTGTTTGCCGCCAAAGGGCAGGTAGAGCTACAAGCACAAAGTGATGAAATGCACCTCTCCTCCCTCAAGGATATGACCATCAGCAGCCATGGGGGTAAAACCATAATTGCCGCTAAAGACGAACTGCTGCTGACCTGTGGCGGGGCTTTTATCCGCCTTAAAGGTGGCCAAATTGAGTATGGCAGCCCCGGTAACCAGACGGTCAAGGCCAGCAATTGGGTAGTCCAGGGGCCGGAAAACATGGATATCACCCACCCCACCTTCCCGCAAAGCATCCCGAAACAGGCGCTGCGCTTTCAGTTGGGCGGCTCCCCACAAAGCCCGGGCAAGGTGCGCGCCAACGAACCGTATAAACTGTATGCCAACGGCGCACTGGTGCAGCGGGGGCTAACGGATGCGGACGGTAATATCGAAATCGAACACCAGATCCCAACGCAGAAATACAAACTGGAACTGATCAGTGGTGAGCATTTTGATATCAATATGATCAATGAAGGGCAGGATAAACCAGAAGATCAATTGGCTCTTGACGGTTTCCGGGCAATTAACCCAGGGCAAACAGAAGACAACACAAAACTGGGTAACACCTGGCGAGACACATTCCATCAACTGCTCAATCCCTCACGGACTGAACCTA
Organism: Serratia sp. HNCC26DJ244; assembly: GCF_057180565.1. NCBI lineage: Bacteria > Pseudomonadati > Pseudomonadota > Gammaproteobacteria > Enterobacterales > Yersiniaceae > Serratia > Serratia sp. HNCC26DJ244. The sequence goes on from NZ_JBXUGO010000005.1 coordinate 149,693, forward strand.
AAGAATAATCACGGGACATGAAGATGATCATACCTACCCCTCAGACCTGTAATGTCGTACCGGGCAAAACCACTCAGGCGAAGCATACCCTGCAATGGTTACCGGAAAATACCGAATACCCCCCTTGTGCCGCTGCCTACGCGCCCTTAATTAATGGTGAGAATGCATTTGGTGCCGTTGCCCGGGCCATAAAACAGGCCAAGAAAAGCCTTGATATCATTACCTGGGGCTTTCAGGCTTCAATGTATTTTGAACGCCATGGTAACGGGAAGATGATTGGTGAATTACTGGAAGATGCGGCTAAACGGGGAGTTCAAGTGCGGGTGCTGGTGTGGTTTTCCCAGACAGGGCAGATGCTTGACCCTAACTTCCCGGGTTGGGAAGCTTATCTGCCCGATGAGGCGCGCCACCAAGGGGGAACGTTTGAAACCCAAGACGAGATCTTTGCGCGTAATAAACGACGTATTGAACAACAAAATGTCACTCTGCTGGCTACTGGCAATAAGCTTGGTTACGAAAAACCAGAACAATACGAGTTCGATAAGTATTGGCACTACCGTGCTGCCAATGGCGATATCGGCAATCTCACTGTTCGCCATCGGCAACTCCATTGGATAGCCGATGCTACCAGCATCAAGTCGCGTTTGGCAGAACTCAGCCCTTACACGGTGAAAGATGATTCATCCATGATGCGTAAAGTAGCCTTGAAGCTGGGCGCGACCCACCATCAGAAAATGGTATTAGTGGATTATGAAGACCCGGACCTAGCGGTGGGTTTTATGATGGGGCACAATATGTTGTCTCAATATTGGGACACTGATCAGCACCTTGCGCAACAATCCACTTATGATCAGGGGCGCGATGGCCCAACCCCCTGGCAGGATATCTCTAGTTGTGTGTATGGCGAAGTGTTGAAGCATATGAATGACAACTTCGTACAGTCATGGGAAAAAGATACCGGTGACAGCACGCCAAAAAACCAACGTGCGGCGATCACCAAAGATATTTTTTACCCCACCGCACCACGGCTTGCAGCAATACAGGAACGCCTCTCATTGCCTATTCCCCTAAAGGCCACCATGGGGATTATCTGTCGCACGCAACCGCAGTATAAACGCTATGCGATCCTGAAAGCCTATATGGAAGGGATTAAGCTGGCGCGGAAGTATATCTATATTGAGAATCAGTATTTTCGTTTTCAAGAAATTGCCGAGGAGCTGAAAAAGACAGCCATAAAATTGGCTGAAGAGGGGCGTGACTGCGATAAACATGGCTATCTGTATCTGTTTGTGGCGACCAACAGCACCGATAAACCAGAAAAAAAGGAGTACCCCTCCAATGAGGTCGGCGGCTATCAAACCTACAAAATGCTGGATATCCTGGGCCGGGCTGATCTAGTACCTAATTATGCCAAGAAAGACAAAAAGTCAATATTGCCGATTAAGGCCCAAAATATTCCGGGTCTAAAAACACAGATTTGTACGTTGGTTTCAGCAAATTCACCTGCAGAACATTGGGTGCCAGTGTATATACATAGCAAAATGATGATGGTGGATGACACTTTACTGATCCAAGGCTCTGCCAATATCAATTTACGCAGTATGGCATTTGATAGTGAAATTGCCATTGCGCTGCAAGATACCGACCAATCCAATATTATTCCAGTGATGCGTAGAGAAATATGGACGTTACATACCAAAGGGTTAGGTGTGGGGGATGATCCCAGTGATGTATTTGATAAATGGGGAGATATTATTTCAGTAAATAAAAAACGCAAAGGAGCTAAAAATTCATCACCATATGCTCCATTAATTGAATTTCATGATGGTAATGAAAAACTACAACGTTTGGATTAACAAGATGATAAACAGTAGAAATAACTATATTTTTATCATGCTAATAGTAGGTTTATTTAGCGCGTGTGCGACTAATGGGGCGAATAAAATGAGTAATCTCAGTAAAGAAGAAAAGCTGGCTTTCACCTGTACCCAAGAGGCCACCCACTTGCCGCCACTCGATCCGCAGGCTGATATCTGGTTTAAACAGGCACGGGCATTAGAAAAGGCTGATGGGCCAAAGAATTATACTGTTATTGGAGCGCTATACCGCCAAGCTATGGCTAAAGACCACTATAAGGCCATGCGTAACTTGCAAGATCTCCTGCTTGAAGGATTAGTACCCCCAGCAGCCGGGAAAACTGCTGGCGAAGAAGCAGTCGAGATTGTTGAACAGATGATCAAACTCAATATTCCCGCGGGCTATTATGCAATGGGCTACTATCTGGAGAATGGCTATGGAGTTGAAGTAGATAAAATGGCCTCCCTGGCTTATTTCCGTAAAGCAGCGGATTTGGGGAGTCCCGAGGGACAATATGCGATAGGAAAGCTATTTTTGACACAGGTTTTATCTGATGGACAGGATAATCCGACTTATCGTCCTGATATTGGTAAAAAAATGCTCGAATGCTCAATTAACCAAGGATTTAACCGTGCTGCGGAAGAACTTGCTGAGCATTATATGGTCGTTGATAAAAACTATCCTATGGCAGTAAAGTATTTTCACATATCAGCAAAACTTGGTGGTAGAGGTGCACGCTGGTTAAATGAAGCATTTAAAAATCCTTCCCCTGACAACTTATATTATTTGGCTCTACCGCCAGACCAGGAAAGATCTCATCGTTATAAATTGATTGCAGAGGAAATAAAAAAAACCCCCTCTGCCCGCTTCCCGGATATTGATAAAATTGTTCCGCTGCCCCCGGCCCCATTGCCGGAGTGGGATGGTACATTTGAATATAAAAAGCAGCAGCAACAATAAGGGCAAATGGAATGAATAGTATTCAGTGCCAACGAATAACAACAAGGAGAGCCTTATTCTTGGTACTGGGTGTCGCCTGCCTGATGGGGTGTAGCCAGCAAACCTCTGCTGAATTCAAGCAGGTGGATCAGAGCAAAGAACAAAAGCTGGCTTTTACTTGCACCCAGGAAGCCGATCATTTACCGCCACGGGAACCCCAGGCCGAACAGTGGTTTAAACGGGCACGGGCAATGGAAAAAGCCAATGGCCCGAAAGATTTTGCCACTATTGGCGCACTGTATCGCCAAGCCGGGGCCAAAGACCACCCGATGGCGTTACGCAACTTACAAAACCTGATCCGTACCGGTTTGGTGGCACCACTGCCGGGGAAACGCCCTTCAGAAGAAGTGATCGAAATTGTTGAGCATATGATCAAACTGAATATTCCCGCAGGCTACTACGCAATGGGGGTCTATTTAGAACGGGGTTACGGAGTTGAAGCCGATAAAATGGCCTCTCTAGCTTATTTCCGCAAGGCGGCGGATTTAGGGAGCCCTGAGGGACAGAATGTGATTGGAGATCTATTTTTGTCGCAACGATTACCGGATGAACAAGATAATCCAGCTTATCGTCCTGATATCGGTAAGAAAATGTTGGACTGTGCATCAAATCAAGGTAATGCAGATGCTGCAATGAATATTGCTGGTCACTATAAAATTGCTGAAAAAAATTATCTAATGGCTTTAAAATACTATCAACTTGCTGCAAAAGCTGGTGGTAGAGGAGCATATCGATTAAGTGAAGCATTTAAGAACCCGGCACCCAGTAACTTATATTATTTGGCTCTACCGCCAGATCAGGAAAGATCCCATCGCTACAAAATGATTGCCGACGAAATTGATAGTAACCCCTCAGCCCGTTTCCCGGATATTGATAAAATTGTTCCGCTGCCCCCGGCCCCATTGCCGGAGTGGGATGGCACTTTTGAATATAACAAGGATAGTAAATGAACATTTATGTCGTTATTGCTTTAGCTTTCTTCTCGACTCCATTCGTAGTGATTGCTCTTTGTTTATTTATTGCTTTGTTCTTCGTAAAAAAAGACACCCATAAGAAAATAATAAAAAGGTTATTATTCATTGACCTGTTTGCATACATTATTGGCCTTGTTTGTTTTTTAAACAGCTAAGAGGTTTTATGTTCTCATCCATTCGGCTAGGCAACAAAACAAACCCAGATAGTGAACTGAGCACGGTTTCTAATCCCAGACCTAGGGAACATTCCGCACTCACGGGTGATAATAATCAGTCCAATAAGGGATTTACCATGTCGTTGATACAGAAGCTAAAATTTACCGCCAAGTGTTTTTTGCCTTTATCACTATTGGCTATCTTATCCAGCAGTGCTTATGCCAGTGATGACCTGTATCCATTAGTGAAGATAGGGAGGAAGCATGAACCCTATCAGTTAATAAAAAATGGCGTGGTGGTTGATGGGAAGCTGACTGGTGAGGATGGTATCATTTACACCAATGCACATGATGAAAAAAAAGAGGAATATTGGATAGTCACAATGCTAAATGACCACTTCGCTATCAGTTTTAATAAAGAAGGCAACGCAACCTATTTTCGCTTCCCATCACTTGATACCGGCACTAGTATTCAAAAAAGTTACGACACCAACTATACAAATAATAATTATCTTTATTTAAAGACGTATGGCAAGGAGGGGGCATTTAAAAAAGAACCTTACTGGATAGTTGACAACCAAAAAGTGACAGAGTCCGGTATCAGCGATGACACGGGGTATTTTTACTCTAGAAAACTACTGTCTAATCAACGAGATCAACCTTTTATCGTTTTACTGTGCTCTGGGGCGGCATTTTCGGTCGAAAAAGCCAAGGCTGATGACAAAATGTTTTCATTAAGTAGTCATTTTAAAGTCAGTTACGCACAGGATCAGGCAGTTAAACTTAGCCCAGAAATGGTCAAACAATGTAATCAAAGTGAACTGATTAAGTATGCCAATGAAGCGGGTCAATTTAATCATGGGCTTCCCTTGTTGATGATCGGTGTTGGTGAAGGGCCCACGCCTGATGAACAGAAAGCGGCTACTGAACGACAAATAGCGACAGACAATAAACAGGCCGATGATGAACAAAAAGCCTACGACCGTGGTGAAACCCATTTTTCATCTAAGACTGAAATTGCCCCTACCGGTAAGTGCCCAGCGGATTTGTTGGGAACATTTGGTATTCCTGCCAACTTACCAAATAAGAATGTGATTGAAATAGCCCATGATGTTTTTTTCTCCGCAGCTACCCAACCAGGCGATAAAGCCTTTAAAATTTATCAAGATGGCAAAAATTACTATCGCCAAGGGATGAAAAGCGGCACGATTTCACCAATAAATATCAAATCAGGCAAGGCAGAAAAAACGACCGTTATTGATGTATTTTGGCGGGACTCGCCAATTTGTATCGCGGATACTGGCGATGGGAGGTATATCTATCAAGTTGATTACAGGAATATCTCGAATGAGTACCTCGAGGAATTCCGTAGCTATCTGACTCAGTTGTGGGGCATTGAACCCTCACTGGATGATCTAAAGAATGTACATTACTTTTTTGCCTATTCTGTTTCAGAGGTTGGTGTTGGAGGTTACAGTCTGGTGATCCCCCTACAACGTATTTCACTGTAAAACTGAATTTATGGGCAGGTAAACTGCCCATAATGAATAGTCTTAAAACGCAATGCAGCTGCACATTGAGGTTGTCAGCCTGACCACCGCAGGTAAGAATGCAATATGAATTGGATAACCTCGCCACTGATAGCTGTACCTTTCGCGCTCAGGCACAGCGACTGCGACTATTCCTGAACGTCATAACGCTAGCCATGCTGCTCTTGGCCAGCATCAGCAAAAGCGATGTGTTAGCCGAATTGCGTCAACCGCAATTCGGTAACCACGAAAATTATCGCCTAAATATTGCCCGTTATATCAATAATGTCGATGTTGACCAGATACGGCGACGGGTTTTGAGCGATAATCATCAACAATATTAATATGCTATCGAGAAAAGAAACAGGATATTTGATGCGTGCATTGGTTCGATTGGGTGACAAAACAGACCACGGTGGCGAGGTGATCACCGCATCCGGCCCGCAGGTGTATGGCAAGAAAGTCGCTTTGGTGGGTGATAAAGTGCAGTGTCCACAAGATGGACATGGCGTAAACGCCATCTTGCCCGGCCAAACCCGTATTCATATCGGTAACAAACAGGCCGCCCTCCATGGGTTTAAAACCGAGTGTGGTTGCACATTGATTGCCAGCCTGAGCAATGCGGGTGAGAACTGAAGATGAATTGGACCGTTCCCCCACTGCTTGACTCGCCAACCCCTACCGCACCCCATGCCCTACGCTGGGGAATTGCCCTGCTCATCATGCTGGTTGGCGGTTTTTTCCTGGCGGTCTACCTGCTCTCGCCTGAAGAGTTACGCGACAAACAACAGTTGCTGTTAATGGCGTTAGGGACTCCCCTGCTCCTCTGGTGCCTGTTGCTGGGTGGCAGGCTGGTGGTCTATGGCTTGCAAAGTGCCCGAGTCAATGCCCGCAATCAGCTCTGCGCCCAACGGCGTGCACAATGGAAACATTGGGCCAACCAACGGCTGAATCTACTGGCATGGGGCCGCCAGACCACCTTGGGGCCAAAGGACCACGCCATGATGATGAGTGAACAGCCGCCAGTCAATCAAGGTAATCGCCTCGCCTTCACTGAGTTTGCCAGTTTACCCCTGTGGGAAAGCCGTTCACAGTTGATTGCCCGTTTGTTGCAGCCAGTGAGTGAGTTCGTTCAGGCTCATCCCGGCACGCCCCCCCTGAAGGTGTTGTGGCAAGTTGCCCCCTCCGCCATCAATGAGCTGGACTGGCCTCAATTGCTGGAGCAGGAAGCCCAGCGGTTAGCATTGCCCTTAGCCACCATTGCCCCTTTTGAGCCGCACGATTTTACCGAATGGTTGCTCACCGCCTACGACCAGCCATTGGATGGTCTGCTGTGCTTGCTGTTTATTGATGTTTCCGATACGTCACCCGCCAGTGAAGAAGCAGCGTCGTTATTGCTGGCCTCCGATGCGCTCTGCCAGCAAGAGAAACTCCCCACCACAACCCGCTTGTTGCGCCCGTTGTTGACCCCGGCTAGCACACTGCCTCAGGCCATGGAACAGTTATGTGGGCAACAGTGCCCCTCAGCCAAGTTAAGTGCTGGTTGGCAGGCTGCACTACCTGGCACATTGCAAGAGAAAATATCGTTGGCCTGCGCTGAACTGAACATCAAGTTTTCTGCCCGGCAATGCTTTGATACTGACAGTGCCCTGGGTGTTCCCGGCATTGCTCGCTATGCCACACAGGTCACGCTGGCGGCTGAACGCAAAGGTGATAACCTGCTGTTCACCGCGCATCAAGGGCAATGCTTGCTACAACAATTACGCCATTCTTCAGGTAGTTTGTCATGATAGGTCTGCTGGTCGTCCTGATAGTCATTGGCATCATGACGTTTTCTTCGCCGTATTTTTTGCCCCCGTCGCTGGCTTTTAACCCGGGTCAATCAACCCTTCTCGGGTATCTGCTTATCAGCGCCGTCTTGGTAGTCATCTATCTGCTGGTTGTCTGGTGGTATCGTCGCCGTTCCCCCAAGGAGCTGGACCGCGAGGGGATGGTAGCCCCACCAGCGCTGTTGAATGGCAATGAAGCGCCGCCAATAGTAATACGGGACTTCTCGCCAATGGCACGTCTGCTGCGTGGCCGCTACGGCTACCGCTGGCGGCGTAAAACACCGTGGTTGCTGGTCATGGGCGAGGTGGCAGAGGTCGAACAGGTCAGCCCAGGGCTCACCGAGCAGGGCTGGTTGCTGGTCGGCCACGTCCTGTTGCTGTGGGGGGGACCACTGGCCAGCGGCGGTCATGCACATGACTTGCAGGCGCTGCGCCGGTTGCGTCGCCATCGCCCGGTAGATGCGTTGATTTGGGTCAGCCAGGCCGCACAATACCGCCAGCCCGCCTATGCCGATGCGGTTTGTCGTGGCTATGAACAGGTTAGCCACCTGTTGCACTGGGCCGCCCCAGTCTATCTGCTTGACCTGCGCCAACTGCGCTGGCCACAGCCGGAACGCCCGGAACAGTTGGTCGGAGTGATGCACCATCAACGTCTGACGCTCGAGTCTCTGGCCTCGCGCATTGAGGCCCTGATCCCGGTAGTTCGTGCGCAGGGTATGGCACAGATTAATGCCAAGCTGGACCATACGTTTTTGCTGCAGTTGTGTAACGACCTGCAACCCGGCCCGGTGGCATCGGTTGAGGTTTTCTCGCCGCTGCTTGCCGGGGTTGACCCGTTGCCGTTATATGGTATCGCCTTCTCACCCCCACTGAGCCCACACAACTACACCCCACATGAACAGGCAGGTTCCCCTTTCTGGGGTGAACTGGCCCGGCAGATTGTGCGCCAGGCAGGTCGCCCCGTAGGTATCACGGCCCCCGTTGTGGCTCGGTGGAGTGCCGCTGCGGTGATGGTCATGTTCACCCTGGGCCTGATGGTGTCGGGGGCCAGCAATTACCGGCTGGTCACGCAGGGAGCCGAGCTGATACAGCAGGCCGAGTCCGCGCCCTCAGTTCCTCTGTTATTCGCATTGCAACAACCGCTGGAGACCTTGCTGGTACAGCAGCAACAGGGTACACCGCTGTACCGTCGCTTTGGCCTGGATGTCACCGACAGGCTACTACCGGCACTGTGGCCAGCCTACACTCAGCTCGCCCAACGGTTTATTGTACAACCCGCGCAGCAACAACTGGTCAGCGGGTTGGGCTCCGCCCAGCCAAGCTATGATGGCCTGAAAACCTACCTGATGCTGGCACTTCCGGCGCATACTGCCGACCACGACGACCAACGCTATTTTAGCCAACAGATGACGGCGCTGTTGCCCACTGTCACCCCCACGGCAGTCACTTTCTTTACGACTCAATTTGCCCAGCACCCGGAGTGGAAAATCACCCCAGACAGTGCCAAGGTAGCCCTAGCCCGGAACACATTACTGCGCAATATGAGCGGCGCGGAAGCCGAGGCACAGCTCTATCAGACACTGTTGGCCCGTGCCACACGCAACTTCGGTAATCTCGCCTTGCCACAGTTACTGGATGGGCTAGAGGCTGATGGCATGTTCTCGCTGGATGCCGAAGTCCCCGGCAGCTTTACTCGCCAGGCGTATGAGGGAGCGGTATCCCCGGCAATTGCAACCCTGGTGGCCAGCCGTCAGGAACAGGTTGGTTGGGTACTGGTTGAACCGGGCCAGACGGTGGAGGAGTCACTGTCACCCCGTGCGCTCGGTGCCCGCTTGACGGCTCGCTACTTCACCGACTACGGCGTGGCGTGGCAGAAAACCCTTAACCAGTTGAAAGCACAGCCATCTGACAACAGAGAAAAGCAACTGACGCTGGCGGCGGACATCAACCGTTCACCGCAGATGGCCTTAATGAAACAGTTGGCCTGGCAAGGGCTGGCTGGCAGCCCGAACGAAAAACAGAATGAGGTGAACCCAGCCCTGTTACCGGTGTTCGGTGGGATAGTGGCGATGGTCTCTGGCCGGGGAGCAGACAAGGGGCTTACCCTCTCGACCTGGCGTTCACAGGTCACCAGCCTGCGTGACCGAATGCGTAACCTCTCGGCGGCCACCGGCGGCGAGGCAGCGTTATCGCAATCTGTTTTCCGCGGGACGCAGGTGGATAGCCGGATTGCAGAACTGCCCGCTCGCCTGCGTACCCAACTCGGTAACGGCTGGCAACCCATGGCTCAGGCGCTGTTTCTCGCCCCGCTGGATCAGACCTGGGAAGGGGTGATGGCTGGCGGTATCAAGGGGATGCAAGTACAGTGGCAGCAAGAGATTGCAGCCCCATGGCAACAAGCCTTTGACCAGACGTTTCCGTTTGCCGACAGCAAGCAAGAAGCCTCACTGGCCCTGCTCAATGAGTTTATCAACCCGCAAACCGGCAAGATTGCCCGTTTTATCCACCAATACCTTGAAGGGGTCCTGGAGTATAAGAATGACCAATGGCAAGTGGCCGATAAACTGCCGCCGGGGATGAAGGTCAGCCCGCAGTTTTTAACCCAGTTGAACCACCTGAACCGTTTGGGCCATACCCTCTATGGCGGCAAATGGGGGGTTAACTTCCAGTTGCAGGCCAATGCCGTGCGGGATGTGGTCAAAACCGAGTTGAACATCGACGGGCAACGGGTGGTTTATTTCAATCAAATGCCACTTTGGGAAGATATTCAGTGGCCAGGGGAAACCTACCGCCCTGGCGCATCAATCATCTGGACCAGTACCCAGGCCGGGGCGCAGTTGTATTTTGACGCCCCTGGCACCTGGGCGTTTTTCCGCCTGTTGAAAAAAGCCAAAATCACCCGGGTGGACGATACGCACTATCAGTTGACCTGGGTAACTGACGACGGCCAGCCGCTCAGTTACCAGATGGCATTTACCGCCGGGCACGACCCGCTGAGCTTGTTGTCCCTCAATGGGTTCCGTTTTCCCCGGCAGATTTTCCTTTAACGCAGAGAGCGACATGGCAGACGAATTTTTACGCTATTTTGACGGCGAAATGCGCTACCTGCGCGAAGCGGGTTTGGAATTTGCTGACGAGTTTCCCCTGCTTGGGCGTGCATTGGGTTTGGACGACAGCGCAGTGCCGCGTGATGAGTCGGTAGAGCGACTGTTTCAGGGCTTTGCCCTGCTGATGAGCCGGTTGCGCCAAAAGATTGACGACGACGTACCGGAACTGACCGAGCCGTTGTTGGCGCATCTGCTGCCAGTGGTCAATCGCACACTGCCTTCCACCGCCGTTGTTGAACTGACCCCGGCCACCCCGGCACTGCATGTGCGCGAAGAGATTTTGCCTGCCGAAAGCGAACTGTTCACCCAACCGCTAGGGGAAAAAAAGCAACGTTGCCCCTATCGCACCACCCGTGCGCTGGTTGTGCACCCGTTCACCTTGGAAAGCGTTACGCTGTTTACCCAACCGGAAGGGCAACAGGGGCTGCGGCTGCGCTTTACCCTGCCCGAGCTGGCGGAGGCCCGCCCCGAAGAATGGCGCAACATCAGCCTGTATCTCAACGGTGACCGGGTGTTGCAGTCAATGCTCTATCTGGCCCTCAGCCGCCAGGTGCAACAGGTGCAGGTGCGTTTCGGGCAAAGCGCCACCGAACTGATACCGGTGGATGCGCGGTTTGTGCCGCGCTGGCAAAACGAACCGGATGCCAGCCTGTGGCCAGAAAGTGACAGCCCGGCCCTGTGTGGTGAAATCCGCCCGTGGCTGGAGTATTTCACCCATCCACAGCGCTATTTCTTTATGCAGTTGCATGGGCTGGAAAACCTGACCTTTCCGCCAGAGACCACCGCCTTTGATGTAGAGGTGATGCTGAGTGAGCACTGGCCCGATGATTTAGCGGTGCCGCCTGATGCGCTGCGCATGCATTGTGTCCCGGTGATTAACCTGTTTCGGCTACTGGCCCAACCGTTGACGGTCAACACGGTGGTTAATGACTACCGTCTGCGCCCCCACCGGCTCAGTGATGGGCATACCGAGATTTATGCCGTGAACGAGGTGTCTCAAGTAACCGATGACAACACCGAGTTTGGCTATGTACCTTACCGCCATTTCCGCCAAAAAGGCGGGATGCTGAAATACGACAGCGAGTGGCCGGAACGTTATTACCATACCCGTATGCAGCGCGGTCCCTCGGGCCTGAACGATACGGTGCTGATGCTCGGTGGCCGTATCCATGAACAGCAGGTGAACCTGAAGATGCGGCTGAACCTGACCTGCACCAACGGTGCCTATCCCCGCCGGATATTACAGGACAGCGTATTTGATGGTGAGATGACCCTTGGCAATCTGGAACTGCACTGCGCCACGCGCACCCGGCCAAGTATGCCGTACTACCCGCCCAGCACCGAACTCTATCAGTGGCAGGTGATGTCTCTGTTGCACCCGCAGGCCATCGCCAGCCTGATGGAAACCGACGCCTTGCGCCATACACTGCGCCTGCTGGACTGGACCAATGACCCGGACAACGCGCGCCGAATCACCGGGATTGCGCACGTGGCCTATCAGCAGACTCACTATCCGGGGCAAGGCAAACACGGTGTGGCTATCAACCTCACGCTAGATGAAACCTGCTTTTTTGGTCGGGGAGATGCGCTGTTGTTCTGCGAAATCCTTGAGCAGTTTTATACCCAGTACGCCGATACCCGCCGCTTTACCCAACTAACGGTGACGCTCCACCCGTCCGGGATAGCGTGGTCATGGCCTGAACGACACATCAAGCGGATATTGTTCTGATGAAACCTGACGACACTCACCAGTACGACAACAATCTGCCTGAATTCTGGCGCGACAGTGACGGCACTGACCGCACATCAGCGTTCAACTTCTACCGTTTTTGCCAGTTGATTGAACATCAGTTGGCCAGCAAAACGCCCATCGGCAGCACCTTCACCCCGCAGGATGATGCAGTGCGCTTCCGCCCGCATCCGGGGATGGGCTTTCCCACCGGTGAACTCAAAGCGGTGGAGACTGACCCGGAACATCCGCACAAACCGCCGACAGTGCGGACCACCTTTATGGGGCTGTATGGCGTCGATTCACCGCTCCCGACCCACTATATCGACGACATTGCCCAGCGGCGCGACGGTCATGAAGGGCAGGAAGCGTTTTTAGACATTTTCAACCACCGGATGATGACGCAATTTTACCGCATCTGGCGTAAGTACAACTACCCGGCCACCTTTGAGCCCGGCGGTACCGACAAAACCTCGCGCAGCCTGATGGCGCTAAGTGGTATCACCCACAGCGGTTCAACCCCTACCTCACGCCTGCTGGCCATTCTGCAACCGTTGGTGCACACCACCCGTACCGCCGAGGGGATTGCCAGTGTGATCAACACCCAGGCACCGCATACCCAGGTGACGATTGAGCCGCATCAGGTCACCTTAATGCCCGTCGGCGAACAGGTGACGTTCTCCCTCTCGCAGTCGCAAACATTGGGGGATTACCTGGTGTTGGGCTCAGAGACCGCCGAGGTGAACTACCGTATCGGTGTGAGCATGTATACCGAAGACCCGGAGGAAGCCAGAGGCTGGTTGCCAGGTGGGCAACTGCGTGAAGATGTTTTCACCCTGCTGCGGATGTATCTGGGCTGTGACTACGATGCCAGCCTGACCCTGAGCATCCCTACCCACCTTGCGCCATTACCGCGCCTGGGGGATGAATCACTGTTGGCGGGTTACAACCTGGTACTGGGGTTGTGTGAAGATAATCTGGCGGAGATGCCCCAACAGGTCACCATGGATCTGGGGCGGATACGCGACAAAAACGGATGACCATGACTGAACCGCTGACCCATCGCTTTTTACCCCGCGAGTTGCATCCCGCAGTGGATGCGCTGTTGGCGTATCTGACCGAAGGGCCTTTTGCACCACCAGAGAAATGCCCCTGGTGTGGCAGCCTGCATTTTAACGGTGGTGGAAACCAACAGCAGCGTTACTGGTGCAAGGAGTGCCAGCGCTCCTTTTTCCCCACCAGTGGTACGCCATTTTCCAACTGCCGCCATCCTGAGAAATGGGCGATTTATGCCCGCTATCGACTGGCGGGGTATATCTATCTGCAAGCCAGCCAACTCAGTGGATTAACGACTTATAGCGGGTTACACCGGGAAGCGGTAATCACACAAATCCTGTCTGACCGTTGGCCGCAACTACTACCTTGGTGGCAAGGACAACAGCATCAAACCCAGTGTGAAAATCCGTTGCGAACCACCCCCTTTACCAGTAAGGAAGAAGCCTGGGCACACCATAACCATGAGTACGTTCAATGCCTAGAGTGCGGGAAAATGTTCTCTTTCCTGGCAACGCACCTGCGCAGAGCACACGGCATCTCGGCGCAAGCCTACCGGGAAAAATGGCAAATCATGAAGCAAATCCCCTTGGCGGGTTTTGCCAACCGCCGTGGTCATTTCACCGCTATTACAGAAAAAATAAAGCGTGGTGAAGTAGATCCCCTGGCTTTAGCTACCTCCATGCAGGCAGCCAACAAACAGAAAGGCAGAAAAAAGCCATTCAATACCGCTTATATCGCTCAACAACATGGTGAACGACTCAAATCGCAAAAACTGTGGGAGATTTCCCCGGCAATTAAAATGGTAGACGAGGCCACACAACGAGCCGCCGCATCACGCATGCAGCACCGCCGCCAGACAGGTGAACCTGTGCAGGCGATTGCCGATGAATTCGGGGTAGCGAAACAGACGCTGTATGTTTGGGTGAAGCGTTGGGCTGAGGCGGAGACAAGTGGGCAGTAACAGATTGATGGTGTAAGGAACTCAGGGCATTAAAGCCATAAGTGATTAAAATCACTCACCATTTGATGACTGCTCTGCCTAGAGGACGAATTGTTTCTCTTATTTACGATGCTATTCCTGTAACCGACCACATTGTTGCCGCATACCATCAAAAATACATTCCGCAAGCTCTAGTGGAAACGACTCTGGTAGCAACGCAGATACACGTTCAATAACCTCAGGTGTTCTGGATATAATTTCATCCATCATGGATTCAACCTGTAATCTGCCCAAGCCGGTTAATGCACCCTGCTTGATCCAATGCCGCCGTTGAATTCTATACAACTGGTAATAATTACTGCTACCACGGACTGCCATTGCCAGTTTGCACTTCTGCCAAGAAATCTGGTTATTACCAGAACCAATGACTGGCCATGCCGATAAAACATCATACAGAGGCGTAAGGTGATAACGACCTTTCGGCTCAATAGCGATACTGAAATTTTTGGCATGCCCATCCGTGGCCGCTATCAGCCAGAAAATAATTTGCGCCATAAAGAACAACGCTTTGTCCCGTTCAGCCCGGTCTGAATGACTCAGTATATCCATAATATCGGAAATACCCGGCCCACCATCAGACTGGTATTTACGGAGTGGAGAAACCCCCAGAGCCTGACACATATCCTCTTGTGGCAAGCGAACGATCCATTGCCGATCCCCCGACCATCTCCTGTCAAAACGCTCAACAACCAATGCCTTTTGCTCTTCAAACTGCGCAATCCGCGTTTTTGCTACAGGGAGCCCATATTCCTCAAGGATCAAAGAACATAACCATTCATTTTCAACCGAGGTACTCATATTCGTTTTCATATTACCAACCAGCCCGAGTGGTAACTTGAAAATATGCGTCGTTGGCGTGCTACCTTCTGGCAAACACCATTGTTCTTCATGCCACAGTAAAGCCGTTTTTTCTTGCGCTCCGGCAATTGATAAGCGCAAATCGTCAGTATCGTCCTGCCGACCGGGTAACAAAGCTGCCGTGGTATTACGCAATCTTGTAGCTATCTCTGCATCAGAAAGCGGACGATAGTTTATGGAGAATAAATCTGTCGGTTCTTCATCAACATTCAATAACTGTATCGCACCAACACAATCTCTTCCCAACTCAGCCAACAGATCAAAAGGATCAAGGCTTGCTGCCTGGTAACGCATGGCTAAACGCCTGCGAATACCTTCGCTGTCAGGCAATAAATTATCAAAATAGTCGCGTACCACGTTGCCGCGCCAAAGCTGATTGCCGGGAGTGAAAAGCAAAGAGAGCGATAAAGGTCTGCCCTGTTCATCAGCAATCCATTCCGGGAGGTATTGCAGACGATCTTCGCCTTTGACCTTTTCCCAGAATCCAACCTGGATCCCATTCATCCATAGAGCTAAACGCTGTTGTGTACGACGCATATCATCACCATTTTTCCCGTCGGGCGGGGGAATCTATTGGTTTTTCTGCCTCTTCCATTGTTGAAGATGACGCAGATAACAGCCCTCTTGGTTCAGAAGAGAGCACCACTTCAACCCCCAGTAAAGTAAGCACCTTAAACAAACGCTCAATACTGGCGCTTCCAGGGTTTGCTTCCAGACGGGCATAGGTTTGCTGTGTGACACCTAACCTTTCAGACACTTCTTTTTGCGTCAACCCATTCGCCTTGCGAAAGCCAATCAGCAATGGACGCAACTGATTCAAGGTTTTCAACGGATAAACAGTATTCATAATGCACTTACCATTGTTTTAGACGCTTATACATACTATAGGCTGTTTTTGAATAATACACCCTATAAGCTGTAAAGCAATAAAACAGCCTATAGGCTGTAAAGATGGAGTGACTTAATAAATTTGCTCACGGCTTAACAGACAGTAATTGATTGATAGAAGGCACGGGTTTCATGTTTAGAAGGGGGGTGACAACTATGCTGACACTGAGGGGGACAAGGCCGCATAAGTAATCCAACAGCACAACATCACGTTGCTGGCTACCCATTCGCACGCCACAGACTCAAACGTATGTTCCAGCGTTATCGCAAAAGGAATGGAATTGAATTTTATTTCCTATAAAACAATAAGATATGGATGTTAATGGAAGATTTCAGCCATAAAAAAAGCCACCCTAAGGTAGCTTGATTTCATACTAATGGTGCGAAGGCCGGACTCGCACTAAATAACAACAACTTGATATTTATATTAAAAATATAAATTATGGAAAAAATGACCACCAAAATGACCCCCGGGATAAATTAACTAATCATAATTGATTGAAAATGAAAAAAAATATAAAATTCTCATACTATCTATTTTTATAAAATCTATCCCAAGAAAAATGGATTACCATCCCTTCAATTTAAAGATGCGCCCCTGATCACCTTCGTCATGCAGCGTTAAGACAACCTCATCAGGGCTAAATACTGCCCCACTACCTTCTAAACGCACTGGCAAATCAGAATCGATTAATGTTATCACTGGTTGCAACCCTAATTCTGCATAACGATGCACAACCATCAACAGGTTCTCTTTCTTACGATCATCCAGCGACTCTAATACCCCGTCATGATAAACAAAGCGCGGGAACTTCTCATTCAGATGAGCTCTTAGCACTGCCATATCGAAGGCAACGCACAGCAACTTGCGATAGGTGTGTCCTAAATCTGCACTGGTAGCATTGCCCGAACCATCGAGAATTTCGGCTTTAAACTCCAAATGACCTAACTGATTAGGGGCCACGCTCAACAGTGCCTTGCGATCAATGACTTCCTCAACAATCTCGCTGAAGAAAACCCGGATCGTGGAGAAAAGGCTTTCTTGATCGGAATTCTGCCGCTCCACATCTGCTTCAATCTTCACCTGTAAATGACTACATTCTTCCGTCAATGACCGAATTTCCGTACGCAATTCCTGTAAACGATGCAAATACCCTCGCTGATGTTCCAGTGATGTTATGTCGGCGCGCAGTATCACCATTTCATCCGAGAGTTGTTTATATTTGTTGAAAACATCCGTTCCGCTGAGAAAGGAAAGCATTTCCGAACGTTTTTTACCCAAAGTGTTCAGTTCTGCATTTACTCGCCTCATTTCACTCTCGATCTCCGTGAACTCCTCCTGAAGATAGCTGCGGCGTTCCTCAGTGATTGCCCGATTGAAAGCAATCAACTGCTGGAAATCTTTCTTGATTTGTCCTTGAAATAGAATACCGGCCTCGCCAAACAATCGCTGCGCTTCATCGGGGCTGAACAAGATTTGATCCTCTTGCAACGATGCCTGCACTTTTTTCTTGTTCAGACTTAAAGAGTAGCGTTCAGCGTTTAGTGCAGCAATGCGTTCATCGACTTCATCAACCACCTTTTTGGTATAGTCCTTGTCTTGCGCACGAAAATCAAAAGCATCGAGCAAAGCTTGCTTTTTCCTCGCATCCTTCTGTTTTAAAAGAAGAATCCCTTCAATCTTACTTATATCCTCTACTGAACCCCCTAATTCCTTTCTGATAGTTTGCACAGTATCTTGCTGCTTGGACAGCTCCTGCTCCTTCGCATAATGGTCGGCAATAAGCTTTGCATCAAAGCCCAGTAAGTGGGCAAGGAATGGCTTCCAGTCAGCATGTTTGGAAGCGAATTTGCGCAATTGAAATACCTCGCGGAAATCTTCCTGCGACCGCAGCAGATAACCCAGCACTTTACGATATGACCAAGGCTTGAACGCACGCCAGTCGAGCAAACCATCAAGCAGTTCGCGCGCACGTTCAAAAGGAACGTCGTGATGGTCCCATTCTGCAAGCGACAAAGCCGATAAATCCTGATGACCCGCCTCATGTCGCTTGAAAGCGATCTTCGTAGCCTGCTCTACACTGCGCCGAATCGTGATAAAAGAGCCATCTCCCAGTTCAATTTCTAGAAAAAAGACGAACTCCTTAAACAAATCAAAATGCTTAAAAAGAAAGAAGTTGGGATCTTTGCCTGACAGAAAACCGAAGTCCAGAAGACGTCCCAGCGTGGTCTTGCCAAGATTGTGGGTGTCTTTATTTCGATTCTCTGGCAGGCGAATTTCAGCCATGATGACGTTAAGACCAGGGACAAAATCCACAGGGTCAAACGCATCCGGCTTGTTAGAATAAAGTTTAGATAGCTTCATTTGGCCCCACATATTCTACTGCGTCCGTCTTAGGACGATATTCAACAAGCCCCATCAGATAGAGAAAATTAAGCGCTGGCAAGAAAAGTACATCTCCACCTACGACATTTTTCTTTGCAAACTTCCGCAGCACATCGTATTCATCGACGCGGCGATCCTTCAGTCTCGACAAGAGCAGTAGAGACACGTTGATGACAGTACGATCAGGATGCGAGTGTTTAGTCGGCCGCAACATTTGCTACCTCCCCAATGTCACAGTTCCAATACATGTAAAAAAGAACAGCCCGCGTCAGCCGTTTGTGAGCATGCTGCCGAAGAACCGGGTCGCGGTTGAACAACAGATCTACCAAATACTCCATGACTTCATCGAAGGTCTGGTACTCCTTGCGTTTAGCAATGATCTTAAACTGAAACTCATCAACCACTGATTCATACATGTGAAGCAGTTCAATATTCTCCGGCGCCGCAAGGAAAGTACGAATCTGTGTAGTTTCCTTCAGATACTTACGCCGCTGTGCCTTCGCATATTCGGCAGTCATGTTGTTTAGAGCGTTCTTTTCCTCGTAGGACACGCGTTCAGTCGGCGGATCATCAAGCAATAAAGTCAGGCTATCCTTTTGCCGCGCAAGCGCCTGGACAACTTCAGCAAGGTCATCAGGACTGACAATCAACGGAGAGTCCACTGCATCCAAATTTGCCTCTTGGGCCACATCAGGGAACCGCTTCATCCAAAGTTCCAACTGCTCTAGGCCGCAAAGAAAGATCGACTCTGCCGCAATACCACATTGTGCTGCTATGTAGTCACGAATTTCCGTTTCGGAATTACCAGTGAGTCGACGATTCGAAAACAGCATGTAGTGATCAAGCTGCTTGGCTTCGCGCAGTTTTTTGATGCGAGGGACCTCTTTACCAATCACTGTGTTACTGCTTGATGTACTGTAAAAATCCAATTCCGAAAAGCTGCGATTGTATCCGTTGGTGTGTTTAGCCTGTATAATCACTGTACCCACCCAAGGGATTGCTTTGCTAGGGTGCAATTCCGCTGTACCAATAAATTTCGCATCACGCCCACCATCAGGCCCTTTCGCGAATCCTTGAACAGCTATACCGAGTAATCGTTGGCACAATAGCACGATCAACACCTCGAACTGATCGTCACTCAAATCCTCATAAGCAAACTTCATTCTCCCTTGACTCCTAGTACACAATCGCTTCACGCAACCGAAATGCATGCTAAGTGAATTTGCCGCGCAGGTTGCACCACTATCTCCACATGCTGACCCATTGATACCAGTGCCTGCATCAGGCGTTCCAATGAAATATTCTGTAATTTGTAGTGACGTATCTGCGACACTTTAGGCTGCGTCATACCAGTGATTTCTGCAGCCTCAATCTGACTCAGACCACGCTGAGCGATTAACTCATTGAACTTAATGGCAAGCGAAACTTTGATTGATAATTCCTTTGTATCGCTAGTGACGAAATTTTGTAACATGATATCAGTGCGTTGATAATCATCACTACGTATCATCGTTTATCTCCGACTCCCACTCAGTAAACAAACACAGCTTACTCCAAAGCTGGCAACAGCATAATAACACCGAGCTTTGGTTTTTTTTGGGGGACGTACAACATACATACCTTTAACTACCCTAAACAATTCTAGTCGCAATGGAGTGCGACAACTTGAATTATGACAATTATATACGTCAATCAGCTACTCTTTGCCATCTTAGAGTAACTGAGTCATTGCAGCGCAAAGAGTTTCTGCTTCAGCTACCATACCCGTTCAGATATAAATTTTAAAGAATTAGATTATTGCGACAGTAACATGGAGATTTTGATTTCAGACCAAGACTTTCATAAGAATTGAGCTGTAGTGTGACTTTTCTCTGGACTCAAAGCACTTGAAGTCAGTAACGCTTTGTCGTAATTTGACCTGCGTAACCACGCTGTCAACGACAGCAGCCAATGTTTCCGGTATCGGGATGATACGAGTGATCTGCGAGAAACGCCTTCGGGTGATCACAATGCCAAAGTCATAAGGAATGGAGTGTGGTCTGAGACTGACGCTTTCGGGCGACCACCAAAAAGCTACCTATACCTGAAAGGAAGCCCTCTAAGAGCGGTAACCCCCCTGAACCTTTGAAAGCGGGGATCGCAGCCAATGCGATGAAGGTAATTCTTATCCAACGAAATGGCTAGCAACCAGCATTTCCCCACCAACCAGTATTGCCAACTGAGGATACTGTGATTGGCCTTCAACCAAGTGACAACTAGCCATTATCAGGCAACGGCTTTCTAAGCCCCAGACCTGCTAAAGCGCCACCATCATCACATCCTTAACTTGGGTTGCCCCGCTGCAATCCAGGTTATCTATACCCAAAATCTCTAGCGTCTGATAAACGCTGCTGGCTGCGCTCTGCTATGCCGAAAGGCATCTGCTAGTGCCTGCCCTGCTGCGCTTGGTATGTGGCGTCACTTTTACTTGTGAAAGTGACGCCACTGCACGGACCCACTTCAGCCTTAGAGATACGCAACTTCCCACAACAGTCATGCATCTGACACACATGTTCTACGTCGAGCTGACCACTTTTTACAGGAGAATTGAACCGATACCGAGGCAGGCCAACAAACCTGAGGGGATAACCTGCATTGCAGGAGGCTGCACAGAGTGCATTACCGATGCCCCGCCATACCTCAACTGCTGCTCGCTCTGGCGCACAGGTATCGTTCTAGGCAGATCATATTAAGTTTCTGCCATTTAACCCATGCGCCAGAGAAATGCAGCTTGTTGATATTGTGAGAAGTTTGCTATGAGTAAATTAAGCCGTGAAATGAAAATGCTGGCGAAGCAAGTCGGCGGCAGCTTTAAAACCGTGCATGATCGTACCCGTATCATGGACAAGTTTTGCCGTCACCTGCTTGCACTCAATATCCAGGTCCGTGATGTTCAACATCTAAAATCCAGGCATATCGAAAGCTATATTGCCACTCGCCAATCGACTGGTATCGCTATCCGTTCCCTTCATAACGAAATGTCGGCACTGCGCACAGTGTTTCGGCTAGCAGGTAGGGAAAAACTGGTCACATCTGAGCGTCTGACGAATAAAACCCTGGGATTAAGCGGAGCAAGCCGCGCAGGCACTAAGTTCGCAATCCCGGAAGATCGCTTCCAAACCGTACTACAGAGCGCAAAACAGCATGACAAAGGGCTGGCTTGTGCTCTTCAACTTGCCCGGTTGCTGGGGCTACGTTCCCAAGAGGCGGTGCAATGTGCCCGCTCACTGAAAACATGGGAAAAACAGCTTGAACGCAATCAATCAACGCTCACCGTTGTTTTTGGTACTAAAGGTGGCAGGCCTCGTGAAACAAGGGTCATCGACTGTAACGCAGTACAGCAGGCGGTCAAAGATGCTCTGCTGGTAGCAGAAACACGCAACGGCAAGTTGATCGATAAACCTGATTTAAAAACCGCCATGAACTTTTGGCGTTCGCATACCGCACGCTTAGGGCTCACTGGCCATTATTCTCCGCACAGTCTGCGTTATGCATGGGCGCAGGACGCTATTCATTACTACCTATCAGCAGGATTCTCCCGCAGTGAAGCCAGGGCACTCACGTCAATGGATCTTGGCCACGGTGATGGCCGGGGGCGCTACGTTGAGCGCGTTTACAGCAGGAAGGAGGTCTAATCATGAAAGATATCAAGTTGCTGCGCTTAACGGATGTGATGCAAAAAACCGGATTTAAGAAATCATGGATTTACCTTTTGATCAATCAAGGCAGTTTTCCTCCAGCGGTCAAAATTGGCTCCCGCTCTGTGGCATGGGTGGAAAGCGAAATAAACGAATGGATCGCTGAACGTATCAACAAACGCGAGGAGACGCGCAAATGATACATTCTTATTTTTTTCTGGCAGGCCATTTACGATATAATGCTGATGCTGCGGCAAAATCCGCAGCCGGAATTGGCGTTCCGAATCCCCTAACGGTCCTCAAATATGCACACAGAGTGTATTTGGGGAATGCTCGTACACACCTGTTGTCTATGGTAGTCCGGGCAGGGCTTCCGAAAGGAAGGCCGGTATCCGTTGGGGCCGGTACGCCAACCCTGTTCGGGCTACCACCCAATGGGCTTGGCGTCTCTGGTGGTAGCGTCAAAAATACCCCAACGGAGGCGGCCCCATGGCTAGTACCCTTCCTTTTTTATACCTGCAATTCTTCATTTCTTCTGCGGGGGTGCATCATGTATGACCCCACACCACTTACGCTGAAAGAACTCGCCGATCAATGCCGGGCGTTAGCTTATGCCATTATCGAACTGAGTAATCCCCTCGCTAAAGAACTGCTGACATTTATCCTGTGGGAGCGGCTCAACCAGTTGAATCAATCACTAGAAGCGGAGGTGCCTAGCGATGAGTAAATTTATCTCGGATATCACAGCTCAATACCGCTACCACTGGCCGTCTGTTCTTGCTGCTCTGAATATCTCGATTCTATCTGGAGGAAAGCACGGTCCTTGCCCTGCCTGTGGTGGAAAAGATCGTTTCCGTTTTGACGATAAACAAGGCCGGGGGACTTGGTTCTGTAATCAATGTGGTCATGGTGATGGGCTCGATCTAGTCGCTCTGGTAAAGCAATGCGATCTGTCAGCCGCTGCAAAACTGGTGTCGAATCTGGCATTATCAGCCCCCACCGCGCCAGCCAGGGAAAAAGCGGTAAACCGCTTACCCCCTCTGGAAAAAATCCAGCATATGCTGGCCCATGCAAACCGAGGTGAAAGCGCGTATCTGAAAGCCAAAGGACTATCCGCCATTCTGCCCTGCCTGAGTGCACAACAAAAAATGCGCATCAGCGGCGTTACATTCAATGAGGGTAGCCTTCTGTTAACGCTGCATCGTGTTTCCGGTGATCTCACTGGTGCACAGTTAATTAACGCCAGCAGGGAGAAACGGCTAATGCCAGGCTCCCAGTTAAAAGGGGCTTTTATTACAGTAAGTTTCCCAAAAGCACCTGAAACTATCGTGATCACTGAAGGTTATGCTACCGGGCTCACTCTCAGCCAGGTCACAACGGCGGCAGTTGTTGCGGCGGTTTCTGCCAACAACCTGATAAATGTCGCCAAAGCCTTACGCAGTGAGTACCCCGAGGCCACCATTATTCTGGCGGGTGATCATGACATTCACGCCAATGGCTCAACCAACACCGGTAAAGAAATGGCAGAAAAGGCCGCGCTGGCAGTGGATGGCTGGGTTTCATTGCCCCCCGCCACAACTCTCTGCGACTGGGATGATTTTCGCCAGCAATACGGCTTAGAGGCCACCAAAGCCACGTTCAGCCAACAACGCTATAAACCAGATACCACACCAATACCGCTTACCCGTATTGACTACACTGCAGCGGAATTCAATACCTCACTTCCTCTGCGCAAAGGTTCTGAGGGCTTTGATACTCGGCAGGACTACCTGATTAAAGGCTATTTACCCAGTTCGTCAGTTGCCAGCGCTTACGGTGCCAGCGGATCTTATAAATCCTTCTTGGCTGTATCCTGGGGATGCCATATCGCCACAGGCAAACCCTGGGCCGGGAAACCGGTTACGCAGGGAGCCGTGATTTATGTCGTTGGTGAAGGTGGGATCGGTGTTCCCCGCCGTATCCGCGCATGGGAGCAGACGCTTAACGGCGGTAGCCCGATTGATGCCCTTTATCGCGTTGACTGCCCTATCTTTCCAGCCAGCCCGGAGAGTGTGCAACAGGTGATACAAGCCGCCAGCGATGTTAAAGCCGCAACCGGTATGCCAATTCGCCTGATCATTCTGGATACGCTCGCCCGCTGTTTCGGCGGTTCGGACGAGAATGCCGCCAAAGACATGGGCGCTTTCATCCAAGGGTGCGACTACATCAAAGCGGCAACGCAAGCAACAGTGCTGATTATTCACCACTCCGGTAAAGATCAGGACAAAGGTGCTCGCGGCTCCAGTGCCTTCCGTGCCGCCTTAGACGTGGAGTTCAATGTGCGCCGTGAGGGTGATGGCGGTGCGTTGATCCTCAGTTGCACTAAGATGAAAGATGCAGAAGAACCAGCACGTCGTGCCTATGACCTGAGTTCTGTCGATCTCTACGTGGATGATGACGGCGACCTGATCACCTCGCTGGTAGTGAGTGACGAAGGTCGTGAGGTTAGCGAGGATGATGTCGCTAACGATCCCGATTTAGCCGGTATTTCCCGGCTAACGGAAAATCATGTTGCCCTATGGCAAGCTATTCGTTCACGCACCGCTAGCGGCGATAGCTGCACCCGTACATTAGTGAGGGATGATATGAAAGCGATGGGATTTGATGTGTCCAAGAAGTTTGCCCGTTGGCTGGACAAGCTGGAAAAAGACGGTCTGATAGCATTCAACGGTGAGCACATCACACCGTTACCACACCGCAACAAAGTGGGGGATTAACTGGGGTACAAGTGGGGGAATCCGGCTATCGTGTCACGATATTCGGCATATTCCCCCACTTCCCAGATGTATATATACGCCAAGTGGGGGAAGAAAATTAACACCATAATAAATAAAGACTTTTACCAAATTTGAAAAATAAGGTGGGGGAAGAAGTGGCCCACACTTAAGTGGGGGATAAAGTGGGGGGAAAAACTTTCTGAACGCTGACCTATCATTCCGCTTTTTCTACTCTGGCCTTTTTCTCAAGTAATCTTCCCGAATCATCAAAATAACGGCTGGGCCAGATCTCCGCAGGGTGTATTTCCAGTGCCTTTGCCGCAAGTCATTCCCCTGTTAGCCATGGGCGAGAAAGGAAATTAGCACGTTTAAGGGCTGGTCTGTCACAAGAATGCCTCGGCATCCTTACTGGAATCGATGAAGCAACGGCCAGTGCACGCATGAACCAGTACGAACGCGGTATCCAACACCAGACTTCGAACTCGCCTGCTGGTTAGCTTCGGTTATGAATATTCCAGCATGTTATTTCTACACTGTGGAAGATGATCTGGTGGATATAATGCTTGATATTATGAGTCGCTGAAAAAAACTTCCACATAAAAAAATGAACTCCAGCCCCCTGAAAAATGAGGGAGCAGAAGGAAAATAAAGAGTGCATCATAATACTACTACCTTGGATAATTTTATTTGATTTTCAAAAAAACCATCTTCGTGCACTCGCAACCTACGCCAGTATTTGTCCTTGCCGAATTTAACCTTTATACCTCAAAATATAACCTAAAGTATTTGGTTATTCTTAAATTAAAATTATCTCAACTATTTCTAAAAATTTCTAATTTTCTTATTAATTCCATCATATCAAAAGATATTTCACCCTTCTTAAACTCATCGATTATTTTCGCATCGGTAAGACTTACTTGATAATTACTTGACAAATACTCCCTAAGCTCACTAAGTATAATCTTCCCACAAACCATATCCATTCTCACATATATATCATTCCATTTATCTTCAAAACATGATAACGCAGTAGATAAAAGATTTGATATATCTATATTAGGAGTCATCGATTTATGATATGTTTGATATTTGGCGATATATTGGCTTTGAAAGTCTTGCTTCTTCCCTTCAGTAATTTCAATCAAAATATCTTTAATTGATTTGGTTATAACAGAACTAATACCTTTTCTTTTTTCTCGATCTTGCAAACATTTTACAAAAGCTCTATCTATCACATCAATATTCAGCAAATAATTCTCTATTTCCTTTTTTCTATGTATGTGTGCAAAAGATAAAACATCGTTTAATTGAGACGTTCTATCAGCAATCTCTTCATCGCACCAATAATCATGATCATAAACTGCAGAAATTTTAAAATCCGCACCAAATGTATTTTTTATCCCCCATGCTAATGATCTAACTCGTTCCCATGAAGAAAAACCGCCTGATTCAAAAGCTGTAATATCAGTACCTGACGAAACTTCTTGATAACCGGCAGACTTTGCAAATCGTCTTATAATTTTAAAATCTTTCATTCCTTCTACAAATAGAATTCTCTTGGTTTTAGCAAGTTGAGTAAGGGTTATATTTTGAACCGACCCAATACTTTCTAGGACAGACTGCACTCCTTCAATATCCCGCAACCTTCTCGCTGACTTATGCTTTTTGTCTATTAATAATATTTCACTAGGTTCAGCTTCTCCCAATATCTCAACAGAATGGGTAGCTATTAGTACGTCACTATCCATGTCTCTCAATAAGCCCAGCAACTGCCGTTGAATATCAGGATGCAAATAAACCTCTGGTTCATCAATAATTACCAAATCATACTTATCATCCCGAGATAAATATGTTAGTATCTGACACCATATTTGAAAACCAAAACCAGCCCAAAAAATCTCACGGTCATGTCTATTCTCAGTACAGAACATCACCAATCGTCGTTCCAATGCTGTAGTTATCTCTGGCATTTTAATTGACATACCTGGCCAGGTTTTTTCTACCATGTCACAAAATTTTTCAAAACCTATAGGATTTTTATTCCAATAATTGCGAAAGTGTCTAGATGCTCGAGGTGTCCCTATACTTTTTTTTACTGTATCATCGCTGACAATTTTCTCTTCTTGTTCTAGTGGACCTAAAACAGGGATAGCTTGCAATGAATAAGGAAAGTTTTTCATGAAATTTGAAGGCGTTCTTACTACGTCCCCATACGTATCACAATACGCATAGAGACCACCATCAGAAGGTAGAAAAAGTATTATTTTGTTCTTGTTTGAAAAATTAAACTCTATTTTCGCATTTTCATCCACATAATTATGATGTGCATTTTCAAGTGAGAATGGAAGGGAATTCTCATTAATTACATATCCTAAAACACTCTTACCTTCATTATTTTTTATAATAGTAGGTTTTTTTGAACGCGCAGTTTTCATTACTATCTCAAGTAATCTGAATGAACCTATAATGGTTGACTTTCCTGAATTATTGGCCCCAACCATAATATTCATTTCACTTAAAGATAAAGAATAATCCTTTAAAGCCTTGTAGTTAAGATAATATACTGATGTTATAGATATTTTACTCACGACAGCATCCCTTTAATTTATACAATAAGTCACATCATAAGCCTAAAGTATCAGCCACTCATAAATTATCTTACATTCTAGCTGGTTATAGCTATAGCACGCAATAACACTATTTAAATGAACCCCCTCCCCTCCCAACTTCGAGATAAACATTAAATCATTGAAATAATTAAAAAAATTCAAGCACATGCAAAAATCCAGAAGCTATTAGATAGGAAGTTGAGAAATTTAGCTTACTGATTATCCATTGACTGACACATACACTTTATCAGCATCTGACTTATTAATTTGGTTTCATACGCCCAATTTTCACCTGACCTACCCACTTGATGTATCGTTTTTATGTAGGCGTATGGCACAGAAATACTGTACTTGTACGGCCTATATCACTTTTATGCTAACAATAGCTCTATACCTTGTGGCATGAAAGATACTGCTTTAAAGCCTAACATTGGTAGAGGTTACAAGTGCACAAAGACAGTTGAATTTGAAACCAAAAAAAACTATTAACGGTAGTCGTATTATGCATATATGAAATGCTACTTAACCAAAATACATCTATGTAAGACTCCATCGTTATCTACCTTTGTAAATACGTAAATAAACTCATGCCCCTCTAAACTCATACGGCACCACATGCGCCTTGCGGTTCGCATCCAGATAATCCGCCCACCATTGCAGCATCAACTTACGTTCTTCGATATGTTCAGCTTTATGGATATAAGCCGCCCGCACGCTATTGCGTTCCTGGTGGCTCATTTGCCGCTCTACTGCATCCTTTGACCACTGCCCAGACTCAACCAGTGCGCTACAAGCCATGGTGCGGAAACCATGCCCACATAACTCGGTTGCGGTGCTATAACCCATAACGCGCAACGCATTGTTGACGGTATTTTCACTCATGGGTTTGGTCGGGTGACGATCACCAGGGAAAATAAGCTCATGGCTGCTGCTAATCGCTTTGATCTCCTCTAGCAATGCTAAAGCCTGTAGGAATAAGGGCACCAAATGCTCAGTACGCATTTTTGCCCCACGTTGAGAGTGTTTTACACCCGGTATCGCTTCACGTTTAGCCGGTATGGTCCACATAGCACGTTCAAAGTCGATCTCCGTCCAGCGGGCAAAGCGTAGTTCGCTGGAGCGGATAAAAACGCACAGCATTAACTTTAAGGCTAAGCTGGTCAACGCTCGCCCTTTATAGTGCTCAATCCTCGTCAGAAAATCCGGTAACTTATCCAGTTTCAAAGCAGGGCGATGGGTGGCCTTTGGTGAGGCTAACGCCCCAGAAAGATCTCGGGCGGGATTGCGGTCTATCAGATCGTTCTGCACCGCATAGCGCATAATGTCGGTCACCCGCTGGCGCAATCGTGACGCCAAATCGAGATGGCCGTTTTGCTCCACCACCTTCAGGGGTTCAAGCAAATCTTTAGCTTTCAGCTCAGCAATATGCCGCTGCCCTATCGCTGGCAGAATATTACGTTCCATATCGCGCCATACCCTTTCAGCATGCGTTTCTGACCAGCGGTTTTGACTGATGTTTTTGTGCCAGTCTTTCGCGACCTTCTCAAAGGTAATCAGAGCAACCTGTGCTTCTTCTTTTTCTTCTTCCCGTTTTTCTGCCGGGTTAATGCCATCGACTAACAACAGCCTTACCTCATCACGCTTCTCTCTGGCCTTGGCCAACGAGATCAGCGGATAGGCACCAAAAGCAATCCGGCTCTCCTTACCCGCAAAACGGTACTTGAGATACCAGCGCTTAGAGCCATTAGGATTTACCAGCAGATACAGGCCATGGGCATCCGCGAGTTTGTAGGCTTTCTCTCGGGGCTTGGCAGTCTTAGCAACAATGTCTGTCAGGGCCATAATTGGGGGTCAACTCCTAATCGAAGTGGGCTGACCCTCATCTTGACCCCCAAATCATCTGGCTGTCAATGGACGGGGAAAGACCATGGCGGATAAAACAGACAAATCAGGAAGGAATGACATTGAGTTTTATTTGTTATTAAACAATAAGATATGGATGTTAATGGAAGATTGTGGACATAAAAAAAGCCACCCGAAGGTAGCTTGATTTCATACTAATGGTGCCGAAGGCCGGACTCGAACCGGCACACCCGAAGGCGGTTGATTTTGAATCAACTGCGTCTACCGATTTCGCCACTTCGGCACTGAAGTAGTATGCGGAAAACGTGGGCATTATACCTGCCCGCTTCTCGCACGCAACACTTATCAAGCATTCAATGAATTGAATGTTGAAAAAAACGTCACCCGTCGAATTTTCCCGCTGATCACGTCTATTTTTTGTGCCAAATCACCCGGTTTGCCAATAATGAGCATAAAAACTGCAGAAGAGATCACATTTGCCAGAATACTCTCTTTTTAAATGCATATGAAAACAAGTAAGGTGCAAATATAAAATCAAATGAAAGCAAAAGAGAGATATCGATAATGAATGAAACTACAAAACGTATGGCAAGGCTGATCGACCTCAGTGCGGTGCAAGCCACCAATACCGAAGCTGATGTTCGCCACTGTGCCGAGCTGGCTAGCCGTTATCGCATCATTTCGGTTCATGTGTTGCCCTGCTGGACGCGCTTTCTAAGCACTCTACTGCCAGAGCAAGGTCGTGCCGATGTGATGATCGGGGGGCCGGTCGGTTTCCCCAGTGGCGGGCATGCGACCGATATTAAAGTGCAAGAGGTTCGCCAACTGATTACTGATGGCGCGCGTGAAGTGGATATGGTGGTGAATATCGGCAAGGTACTGTCTGGCGATTATGACTATGTGCGCCAAGACTTGCGCCGCGTGGTAGAGGCTGCGGCCCCCATTCCTGCCAAGGTGATTCTGGAAACCCACTATCTGAATGAGGAGCAGATCCGCAAGGTGTGCGATATCGCGGTGGAAGTGGGTATGGCCTGGGTAAAAACCTCTACCGGCTGGGCACCTACCGGGGCGACAACCGAAAAAGTCGCCATCATTGCCGATCAGTTGCGTGGCCGCATTCAGATCAAAGGGGCCGGTGGCATCCGTGATCTGGACACCGTGCGGGCACTGTATCGCCTTGGGGTACGCCGTTTCGGTATGAGCGCTGCCGCCACCGAAAAAGTGCTGGAACAGTTGGAACAAGATCCTGGTCTGTTCCCGGAACTGAACGATAACTAACTCCCCATGCGCTATGCGCTGTCTTTAGCGCTCCAGTTTAACGCTTCTCGGGGTGGCTCACGCTGCCCCCACCAGGAGTGATAATAATATGAAAGACTTACTTCTTACCCTTGATATTGGTACCGGCAGTACACGCGCCGGGCTGGTGATGTGCACCGGAGAAATCCTTGGCTTCGCCCAGCGTGAATACGATCAAATCACCCCTCAGGCAGGCTGGGCAGAACAGCCGCCATCACTCTGGTGGCAAAGTGCCTGTGAATGTACGCAAGAGTTACTGGCCCGCTTTGCCGAATATCGCCCACGCATTGCTGCCGTGGGGGTTTGTGGTCAAATGCATGGCACCGTGTTGCTGGATGCCGATGGTAACTTGGTGGTTGACCGCGCCCTGTTGTGGAACGACAAACGTTCCCAGCCACAGGTCGAACACTTTAAGCAGCAGCAAGACTCTGCGCCTTGGCTGGCTCTGCTCAATAACCCCCCCACTGCCGCTTGGCCCGCCTTCAAGTTGCGCTGGTTGCAAGAAAACCATCCTGAACAGTGGGCCCGTGTTGCCACCGTTTTAATGCCCAAGGACTATATCAACTTCCAGCTGTGTGGCGTGCGTGCCACTGATTACAGTGAAGCCTCCTGCTACTACCTGATGGATAGCAACACCCTCGACTGGTCAGCCACTGCACTTGAGCAATTCAATGTGCGGCGTGATCAGTTACCCGCCCTGCATCTCTCCAGCGAGGTCATCGGCCAGATCAGTCAGGCTGCTTCTGCCGCCACCGGCTTACCGCTGGGGATACCCGTTGTTGTGGGTGCCGCAGATATGGCCGCCACGCTACTAGGGTCCGGGGTTTATCAGCCAGGAACAGCGTCAGACAGTACCGGCACCTCCACTTTATTAACCATGGTCGCCAAGCAACCCTTGCTCGACCCATGGGTAAATAACCTGCACTTAGCCAACCCGGCCTGGGGGGGCTTTACCATTCTGGATGCGGGTGGCGATGCAATGCGCTGGGCACGGATGGCATTGAACGATAGTCGGCTCAACCACCAGCAGATGTTAGAGCTGGCGGCACAGGTCAAACCGGGGGCTGAAGGGCTGTTGTTCCTGCCTTATCTTACCGGCGAACGCCTGGCTGAACAGACCAATTCCCGGGCGCAATTCTTCGGCCTGCAGCGCAAACACCGGCAGGAACATCTCTATCGCGCAGTGCTGGAAGGGGTGGCGCTGGCTTCACTGCGTAACTTGCAACAACTACGGCGCTGTGGTCAGGAACCGGACGCGATGATCGCCTCCGGCGGTGGTGCGCGCAGTGCCCTGTGGCTGCAAATCAAAGCCTCCGCCTATAACCTGCCCATCCTGCAAACCCGTAATCAGGAAAATGGCACTACCGGTTGCGCCATTATCGCCGGGGTCGGAGTCGGTCTGTTCAGCAGTTTTGCACAGGGGGTGAGCCGTACCGTCAGTGTAGAACGGGAATTTATGCCAGACCCCAGGCTGCATCAACTCTACCTGCAATGTTTTGAGCTTTTTGAACAGCTCTATCGTCAGGCTCAACCCTTATACCAACAGCTTGATGCTATTAGCTCTTTCTCTTTTTCTACGGATAAAGGAACAACACCATTATGAGCGAATCCCTAATCAGTAAAACCACAACGGAACAACAAACCGCAGCAGAACATATTGATCGCAGTGCCTATCTCCCTGCGACCCCTTGGCTGCAACTGATGCTGGTTTGCTGTCTGTTCGCCCTGTGGGGCATGGCAGGCAACCTGAACGATATTCTCATCGCCCAGTTCAAGAAGGGGTTTGACCTGAGCGATACCCAAACAGCACTGGTGCAATCCATCTTCTTTCTTGGTTATTTCCTGGTGGCGCTACCAGCAGCGGCGGTGATCAAGCGTTACTCTTACAAAGTCGCCATTATTATTGGCTTGTGCCTGTATGCCCTCGGTTGTTTCCTGTTTATTCCTGCCGCACAAATCATGACCTATGGGGCTTTTCTGGCCTGTCTGGGGGTGATCGCTTCCGGGTTATCATTCCTGGAAACCTCCGCCAATACTTATTCCAGTTTGTTAGGGCCACTGGAAACCTCTACCCAGCGGATTAACTTCTCACAGATTTTTAACTCGTTGGGGGTGATCTTTGGTGTGCTCATCGGCCAGCAACTGGTATTTAGCAAAAACGACCCAACGCACGAGCAACTACTGCAAATGCCTGCCGAACTGGCTGAAGCAGCACGTACTCAGATGGTGTCGCAAGTCGTCACCCCTTATCTGATCATCGGGTCTGTTTTAGTGGTACTGGCGCTGATCTTTGTCGCCGTGAAATTTCCCGCCTGTAAAACCCAGCACTCAGCAGGGGGAGCCGGTAAACCGCTCTCTCAGTCATTACGCATCCTGCTGGCAATGCCACGTTTTCGTCTCGGGGTTCTGTCCCAGTTTTTGTATGTGGGTGCCCAGGTGGGGCTGTGGAGTTTTACCATTCGCTTTGTGCAGATGATTGAGCATGGCACCACCGAGCACTCCGCCACGTATTGGCTGATCGCCACGCTGATTTGCTACTCGGCGGGTAAAGTGGTTACGACGGCATTAATGAAGAAGTTTAATCCGGCGCTGCTGCTGGGTGTGTTCTGCTCTATCTGCGTGCTGTTACTGCTGCTGGCGGTCAATATTCATAGTCTTTTCGCCGTTGTGGCCATTATGGGCGCCAACTTCTGCATGGCGCTGTGCTGGCCCACCAACTTCGGCCTGACCATCAAAGGGCTGGGGGAAGAAACCCAAGTAGCCGGTTCCATTGTGGTGATGTCGATTATTGGTGGTGCGGTAGTGCCGTTGGTCATGGGGATGATTTCCGACGCTAACGGCGGCAATATGCAAATTGCCTTCTCGGTGCCTTTGGCCTGCTTCGCTTATGTCGCCTTTTATGGCTTCTATTGTGTGAAGAAGGGGGTCTAACATGTCGTCGTTGATTTCTGGTCTGGCACATATTGGTTTGCGCAGTGCAGATATTGAACGCGCGACTCGTTTTTATCACTCATTGGGGTTTACCACTCAACAGTCACTGACCTCGGACTCGCCGCAAGGCTGCGTTGAAGTGCGTTTTCTGGCATTAGGTGAGCTGGTTCTGGAACTGTATCAGTTGCCTTGGCCGGGTAAACAACGGGATGCGGCGAGCTTCGGCATCGACCATGTGGCACTGCGGGTGAACGACCTGGCGGCAACTCAGCAATGGGTGGAACAGCTTGGTTACCCGGTAATCGAAGGGCCCACCCATCAACCCAGCGGGCGCAACGGTGTGCGTTACTTTATGATTGTCGGGCCAGATGGTGAAAGGGTCGAATTTAACCAACCCTTGTAGGGTATCGCCAGTCTATTCAAGTTGCAGCGCTCTTGCTGCAACTTGAATGATCACGGTTTAGCTGGTTTTACCTCGGCTTTTACCTTTCTGCAGCGGCTTTTTCGCGGCTAGCGCCGCAGGGTTCCGCTGGCGAGTTATATCCGTATGCTTGGTCAATGCCGGGCGGGTGTTGCGCTGTAAACGCTTGGCTTCACGCTGTTCATCAAGTGTCGGCGCGGGCACCAGGCATTCACGGCGGCTGCCAATCAAATGTTTCAGTCCCATCTCTTCCAGCGTGCTGCGGATCAACGGCCAGTTAAGCGGATCATGGTAACGCAGCAGCGCTTTTTGCAAACGGCGTTGGCGCTCACCCCGTGGGATAAACACCTCTTCGCTTTTATACCCCACCTTGCTTAACGGGTTCTTACCGCTGTAATACATGGTGGTGGCGTTAGCCATCGGTGAAGGGTAAAAATTCTGTACCTGGTCGAGCCGGAAACGGTTTTTCTTCAGCCACAGAGCCAAATTCACCATATCTTCATCACGGGTGCCCGGGTGCGCAGAGATAAAGTAAGGAATAAGGTACTGTTCTTTACCCGCCTGCTTGGAAAACTGATCAAACAACTGCTTGAAGCGGTCATAACTGCCCATGCCCGGCTTCATCATTTTAGACAGTGGCCCTGACTCGGTATGCTCCGGGGCAATCTTGAGGTAGCCGCCCACATGATGGGTCGCCAGCTCTTTAATATAACGGGGATCTTCCACCGCCAAGTCGTAACGTACCCCGGATGCAATCAGGATCTTTTTGATCCCTTTAAGTGCACGAGCCCGGCGATAAAGCTTGATGGTGGGCTCATGGTTGGTATCCATATAGGTACAAATTTCTGGATAGACGCAAGAAGCTCGGCGACAAGTCTGCTCTGCACGGGGGTTGGTGCAGCGCAACATATACATATTGGCAGTTGGCCCACCCAGATCTGAAATCACCCCAGTAAAGCCCGGTACTTTGTCGCGGATCTCTTCGATCTCACGCACGATCGACTCTTCTGAGCGGCTCTGGATAATGCGCCCTTCGTGCTCGGTAATCGAACAGAACGAACAGCCACCATAGCAACCGCGCATGATATTTACCGAAAAACGGATCATATCATAAGCAGGAATACGCTCTTCACCATAAGCAGGGTGCGGCACACGCTGATACGGCAACCCAAACACGCTGTCCATTTCTGAAGTGCTGAGCGGGATCGCCGGTGGGTTAATCCATACATAGCGATCGCCATGCTTTTGCATCAATGCACGGGCACAACCTGGGTTGGTTTCGTGGTGCAAAATGCGTGAGGTGTGAGCATAAAGCACTTTGTCTGCTTTCACTTTCTCAAAAGAAGGCAGCAGGACATAGGTTTTTTCCCATGGCTTCGGTTTAGCCGCGCGTACGGTGATGGGCTTGACCTCCGGCTCTGGCGTACTGCCATCAGCACAGGGGAGATTTTCACCATAAGGGTTAAGAATAGGTTCAATGCGCCCCGGCTGGTCAAGGCGGGTTGAATCGACACCCGACCACCCTATCAATGCCTGCTTGCGCATGATCGCCGTGTTGCGAATATCATTGATATCCTCAATTTTTTCACCGGCAGCCAAGCGGTGAGCCAACTCCACCAGCGGGCGTTCACCATTGCCGTAGATCAGCATATCGGCTTTGGAATCTACCAATACCGAACGGCGCACCGTATCAGACCAGTAATCATAGTGGGCAATACGCCGTAAACTGGCTTCAATCCCCCCGAGGATAATCGGCACATCTTTATAGGCTTCGCGGCAGCGCTGGCTATAGACTAAGCTCGCCCGATCCGGACGTTTGCCCCCCACATTGCCAGGGGTGTAAGCATCATCATGGCGCAGTTTACGATCAGCGGTATAACGGTTGATCATCGAGTCCATATTGCCCGCGGTAACACCAAAGAATAGGTTCGGTTTACCCAAACGCATAAAATCATCTTTGTTGCTCCAATCAGGTTGGGCAATGATCCCCACTCTGAAACCCTGCGCTTCCAGCATGCGCCCGATGATCGCCATACCAAAGCTCGGGTGGTCAACATAGGCGTCACCGCTGATGATGATCACATCACAGCTATCCCAACCCAGTTGCTCCATCTCTTCGCGCGACATGGGTAAAAATGGCGCAGGGCCGAAACATTCCGCCCAATAAGGCGGGTAGGAAAACAACTCTCGTTCAGGTTGGATCAGGCTTGTGGTGCTCATGACAGGTGCTCTTGTACCGATTAATTTATCGCCGGGCGGCGATTATACGCACTCATGGCAAAAAAGTACGGATATTTTCAGGCCGCTTAGCTATTCACTTCAAATTCATATACATCACTACGGCACAGGGTTTCACAAAACTCCAAGACCTCCCCTTGTGTATTACGGCTGATTTTTACAATGCGCAACAGGGGCATGCCACTGGGTATATTGAGCAAGTGGGCATATTCATCATTACAGGCCACCGCCTTCAACAAGAAATGTCGCCCTTGGGGTGTAATCCCTTGCGACTGCCATAAAGCATAGAGCGAATGTTCCAGTTTTTCCGGCTCAGGTAAAAAATGGGGGGGAATATAGGTGGTTTCCAACGAAACCGGGTGGCCATCCATCAACCGCAGGCGGCGTAATTTAACCACGGGGCTACCCATGTCCATTTCCAATGCTTTGGCCACCTCCGTTGTTGCTGGCATATGAGTGCGCAACAACCATTGATTACTGACACAGCCACCATTACGCAGTACCTGGGCGGTAAAACCGTGATCTTGATTAAGGGAGTAATCTATGCGCATCGCAACACAGGTCCCCACCCCTTGCTGCCGCCAAACTAATGCCTTTTCTTCCAGTAATTTCATTGCCTTGCTGACTGTCACTCGTGACAACGCCAACCCTTCTGCCAGCACACGCTCAGGGGGCAGAAAATCACCCACCACGATCACCCGTTGCTTGATAGCACTTTCAATCAGTGAGGCTAATTGTCTATAACGTGGTGCTGCTGCCGTCTGCGACAAGTGTTGACGTATCCAGGCAATAAAATTATTCATTTATTCGAATCCTCTTATGATTCCATCACTCTAAGCGCCCTCTTATTTTCACCAGAACTGTCACACTCTACACCATGACACCTTAAGGGATTACATTGGAATTCGATTGATATCACAATTCAAAACTATTGGCATTTAATTGGATCACATTAAAGAATAACATTAGCATTATTGATATTTTTATCAGTAAACAGCGACACTAGGGAATACTCATCCATAAAAAAATCCTCACCACCCATGCTGGGCACACTTTATGGGAAAGCCGTTGACGATGTTATGGGAAGTGATGGGGATGCCGTCAGAACTAGGGCCACAACAGCGGGTAGCTGATTATTTTGGCTAGAACAGCCATTTTCTGCTTGGTCGAGAACAGAATGGTAACGGAAAAAGAGAAGAGTAGCGGAATGGGTTAGCGATAAAATCGCGGTCAGCAGTCACTTTTTGTAGAGTCTGTCTGACCGGATAGGTTTTTCCTGGTGTTGGCTAAATTGGCTACCTGACCATAATGGTCAGTTCTTTACCACTGGCCTAACGTAGATATTATAGACAAAAGCTGGCAATGGGTAAGTTATACTTAAGTCTTGTTTTTACCTGACCTTAAGTACAGCTTATCTATAGAAGGATGCTTAGCTTCTCAGGGAGTCGATATGCTTTCAGTCCTCGATAAAAATCAGATAATAACCGAAACGCTGCAGGACTATATTGATAGAAAACTCTCTTCTATCGGTAGCCCTAAGTACGCCTATACCGTAATCAACAAGAAAAACCCATCAGATATGCTTGTCATCTCTAACTACCCTGACGAGTGGATTAAATTTTACCGCACTAACAATTTACAGCTTAGCGACCCGGTTATACTGGCGGCATTTAAACGAACCTCACCCTTTGCCTGGGACGAAAATATCACGCTAATGACGGACAAGATATTCTCCTTCGCCAAACGCTACAATATCGTCAACGGCTTCACCTTCGTGTTGCACGACCATATGAACAACTTGGCGCTGTTATCGGTTATTGTCCCTGACAATTTGCCCGGAGCATTGGGTTCGCCTGTTTCTGCCGAACGCGGGGCCATGCAAATACTGCTGATCGACATTAATGAACAGATGTATCGCCTGGCGAATTGCATCCTGTCCAGTGGGCAGAGCAAGGCGACAAACAGCGATAAAGCCATTTTCACCTCGCGGGAAAATGAAGTGCTCTATTGGGCCAGTATGGGGAAAACCTATGCGGAAATTGCGTCCATCACCAATATTTCCACCAGTACCGTCAAGTTCCATGTGAATAATGTTGTCGTCAAGCTGGGGGTTAGCAACGTTCGCCAAGCGATACGCTTGGGGGTAGAGCTGGCTCTGATCACCCCAACAGCAGCTCTAGCCAGATAAGCGCCCACCAGCGAGTGGGCCCCTAGAACCTGAGCGGTCCTTCATATTTCGCTCAAAGGTTCACGCTATTATCCGTGGCCAGCTTTTATTGACCAGTTTTTATTGGCCAGTTTTTATTGACTACGACAGACCTCACCACCGCTCTCTTCTGGGCGATGCTGATAGTGGAAAGTGAAAGCAAAGATGACCCCCAGCAACAGCGTATAAGATGCAAAAACCAGCCAGATGCTCTGCCAGTCTTTCACCCCTTCATGAGTAAAGAAATCGACGACCTTACCGCTGACAAT
The DNA here is from genome assembly GCF_057180565.1 of Serratia sp. HNCC26DJ244. Taxonomy (NCBI): domain Bacteria; kingdom Pseudomonadati; phylum Pseudomonadota; class Gammaproteobacteria; order Enterobacterales; family Yersiniaceae; genus Serratia; species Serratia sp. HNCC26DJ244. Next base: position 188,326 of record NZ_JBXUGO010000005.1, read on the forward strand.
CGCCCCCACATAAGCACCCACACCGTTAACCATGCTCATAAACAACCCTTGGGCACTGGCACGAATGCGGCTATCCGTCTCTTTCTCCACAAAGATGGCACCCGAGATATTGAAAAAGTCGAAAGCACAGCCGTAAACAATCATCGAAAGCAGCAACAGCAGAAAACCGAACCCGGCGGGAGTACCATAAGCCAGAAACAGGAAGCGTAATGTCCAGGCCGCCATGCTGATCAGCATCACCTGTTTAATGCCATACTTACGTAGGAAAAATGGAATGGTGAGAATGAAAAACACCTCTGATATTTGCGACAGAGAAAGCAGCACCGAAGGATAGCGCACGCTAAAGCTATCTTGATATTGTGGATTAATAGCAAAATCATGCAGGAACGGGTTACCAAAGGTATTGGTGATCTGTAACGCAGCCCCCAATAGCATGGCAAACAACAAAAACACCGCCATCCGTCTTTGTTTGAATAAGACAAAGGCATCCAACCCCAACATGCTGACCCAACTTTGCGAACGCTTGGCATTACTGGTGGGGCATTGGGGTAAGGTCAGCGAATAGCCGGCCAATAACAGCGATACGGCTGAAGCCAAGTAGAGTTGCATATTGCTTAATTCAATCTTGCTGAAGCTGATCAGCCACATTGCCAGAATAAAGCCAATCGTGCCGAACACCCGTACCGGTGGAAAATCCTTCACCGTATCGTACCCGTGCTTCTCCAGGCAGAAGTAAGAAATGGCATTGGAAAGCGCCATGGTGGGCATATAGACCATCGCGTTAAACAACATCACCCAGAACATCACCATCGGCTGTTCAACCTGGGCAGCATAATAGAGCGCTATTGCCCCCAGTAGATGGCAAAAACCATAGAGGTAATTGGCCCTAACCCAGCGGTCAGCGATAATCCCCGCCAAACTGGGCATAATCAACGCCGCCAAGCCTTTGGAGCTGTAGACCATCCCCACTTGTAGCCCAGTGAAATGCAGGGTGTTAATCATGTAGGAACCCAGGGTAACCAGCCAGGCACCCCAGATAAAGAACTGGAGGAAAATCATTATTTTTAAGCGTGTTTTGATTGCCATTACCATCACCTTTATTATTCTGATCGAAACGATGATTGACGCGGCAAGTCTGGCCTGCCGCGGGCTAGTCAGTGAAGTTCCCGGCTCATGCAAGTGTCAGGCAATCCTCCCTCGACTTAAATGGGAACGGGAGAGGTCGTCACGACAAGGTTTTGAAAAACTCACGGATCAGGCGCATAAAGTCATCTGCCGCCATCGCTGCACAACTCAGCGTCTGTTCATGGGAAAGAGGAGTTTCTGATAGCCCTTCGGCATAGTTGGTCATTGCGGAAACCACCAGCACCTTTAGGCCACAATGGCGGGCAGAAAGCACTTCAGGCACGATGGACATCCCCACCACATCGCAACCCAAGGTCTGCATCATGCGAATTTCTGCTGGGGTTTCAAAATTTGGGCCGGTGTAGGCGGCAAATACCCCGTCAGCCAACGGGATGCCCGCTTTGACAGCTACCGCTGCCAGTTGCGCACGCAAGTCACGGTCGTAAGCATTGGCTAAACTGAAAAAGCGTGGGCCAAAACGTTCATCGTTTTCCCCCACCAAGGGTGACTCTGGCATAAAGTTGATGTGATCAGTCAGTGCCACCAAGCTACCTGGCGCTACTGATTTACGCAGTGAACCCGCCGCATTGGTCGCCAGCAAGAATTCACAGCCCAGTAGTTTGAAGGTGCGTATCGCGGTGGTCATCACCTGCATACCGCGGCCTTCATAGAAATGCCCGCGCCCTTTCATGCACACCACCGGCACACCTTCTAACCAACCCGCCACCAGTTGCCCAGCATGACCAACCACACTACTTACCGGGAAGCCGGGCAGTTCGTTGTAATCGATAGTCACGGTGTCTGTCATCACCTCGGCTAACGCCCCTAAGCCAGAGCCGAGAATCAAGGCGGCGCGTGGTTGGAAGCCAGGTAATCGGCTACGTAATATTTCCGCACAGGAAAAAGCATCTTCTTGATTAAACGTGTTTTTTTTATTAACTCTATCTTTTTGATTAAGCATGACGTTCTCATCTGTAGTAGGGTTATGCCAACGGTCATCCCCTCTGTCACTCGCATCTTGGCAGGATGACCGAGGGGTATAGATAATCTCCATAGTAGGGAGCGGTGACCAATACATTGTTACCCATTGATTTATTCCGTTTGACTATAAATCTCACTTTACAAGGAGGTAGCAAAAGCAATGAAACAACCATTACCCGACCCAGGCAGGATCAACTTTCGCCTGCTGCACTATTTCCGCATTGTGGCTGAAGAGATGAACTTCACCCTGGCCGCCCAACGGCTGAATATCTCGCAACCGCCACTGAGCAAACATATTAAAGAGCTGGAAAAGCAGTTAGGGGTGGAACTGTTTAAGCGCACCACGCGTTCCATGGCATTGACACAGGCTGGCCACACGTTGTTTCGTAACGTAGAAAGGTTGTTGGATCAGGCCGGCAATGCACTGCATCAGGTACAGCAGTTAGGCCGTGGTGAAACCGGTCATATGGTGATTGGTATGGTAGGGACTTCTGCCTGGGGCGGGTTGCTCCCGGCACTAAAACGCTTTACCGCACAGGCAGAGAAGATAACCTGGACATTAAACGAACAAACACCGAGCCAGCAAATTATTTCATTGCAAAAGCGTCATATCGATATGGGTGTCTGGCGCGAGGCTCAGCAACAGTCGCTGCCAGGGCTCGCCTGCCAACTGTTGGCACGGGAAAATATTGCGGTGGTGTTGCCAGTCAATCATCCATTAGCGAATGGAAAGGCAGTGGCCTTGCCCGCTTTACAACATGAGCAGTTTATTGTGTTACCCGCCAGCGAAGCCAGTCTGGGGCTGTATCTGCATAATCTGTGCCTGCAACATGGCTTTGCCCCCAATATTGCTCATCAGGTCAATGAGCCACAAACATTGATGGCGCTGGTGGCAGAAGGATTTGGTATTACGCTGTTGCCGGAGAGTTACGGATGCATTCCGTGGCCTGGCGTGAGCTTCTGCCCGCTACAAGCGGCACCTTCAGCCGACCTGTATGCGATTTACCAGGCAGAAAGCGCCACCCCAGTGGTACAGGCGTTCCTGCAAATGTTGCGAACACCCACGGTGGTTTAAGAAGCCCCTCGGGCCACAAACTGGCCAATAGAGCCACGGTCAGCCATTTCCAGCGTCTGGCTATAGTACAGAAACGGGAAGTGCTCTGAAGAGACCTGGTTAAAATAAACCAGCAGCTCAACGGTGCCATCAACCCAGACCGTATCCTTCCAACTACGGTCTTCCACCATCGGTTGAGCACCATTGACTCGTTTGATCAGGAATTTCACGCCCTGAATATGGAACGCCTGAGGCTTGTCGGCGCGTATAGTCCAACGTTCCCAACTACCCTGCAAGGTTTGTACATCGATACGCTGCATATCCCAAAGGGCGCCATTAATACCAGCCATCGTGTCATCCAATTGGAATTCCCGCGAACGACTGGCGTTCCCCTCTATTAACTGATCTGCCAGTAACCGCGTCGGCAAGGTGTCGGTCACCAACGGTAACAACCCGGTCGGCTTTAAGGTCAATACCTGGGTGGAGATCAAAAGGTTCGAAGGTTCAAACAGACCACGCAGGCGATCCATCAGGCCAGCCGCTTCACCCGCAGTGAGAGAAACCTCTGTCCCTTGCGACATATCGATCAACACTTCACGACGTTCCCCCGGAGCCAGTGACAGCTGTTGCACCACCACCGGGGCTGGCAGGAACCCTTGATCATTGGCGATCACATGGATTGGCCGGCCATCACTCAGTTGCAGTCTATAGCGCCGTGAGTTGGAAGCATTCAGTAAACGCAGGCGTACCCAACCGCGGGACACTTCAACAAACGGGTTCTGTGCCCCATTCACCAATAGCGTATCGCCAATAACCCCCCCATGTGCTGGCGGATTATATTCAGGTACACCAAAGCTATCCAAGCGCTTGTCTTGAATAATCAACGGGAAATCATCAACACCATAATGATTCGGCAATGGCAGGTTTTTGCTGATTTCATCTTCAACCAACCATAAACCCGCCAGACCGTTATAGATATGGGGCCCCATACGATTCGGCGTATTAGCATGATACCAACAGGTCGCTGCAGCCTGGCGCACCGGTATCACTGGCGACCAGTCTACGTTAGGTGACATCATCCGTGGTAGGCCACCCATCAGCACCCCCGGCACCTGCAGACCACTGATGGTCATCGATACTGGCTCATTCAGACGATTACTGTAGATCAGTTTGACGTCATCACCGTTGTACACCTTTACTGTTGGCCCCAGATAGATGCCATTAAGGCCCCATACAGAGGTTTTGCGGTTATCTGCAAAAGCCCAATGGGTACGTTGTAAGGTTAAAAACAGTGGTTGCCCACGGAGAGATTCCAACAACGGTGGTATCGGTAACGGAGTTTGATTTCCGCTCGCCTCCGCCCTCAGCGGCACAGCCCCTGCACAGCAAGCCAAACCCGATGCCTGTATGAACTGACGTCGACTGAGTGACATGATCTCTCCATCAAAATAAAGCCAAGTCTGGTAAACTGCCCCGAGTAATCGGGGTACAAAAGGCATCATGCCGGATCAAAATAGCCCTTAATGGCCTACCCAAATTTATTTTTTACCGGCGTCCAGCTCGGCGACTTCCGCATCCAACTGTTCAATTTTTGCCTTCATCAACTTATGACAATGAGCGGCCAGTTCACGTACCTGTTCCTTACTGTAATCACTGGAGTCAATCGGTTCCAACATCTCGATAATGACATGACCATTGTTCCAGCGGTTTAAATTAATCTTGCCGCTGGTGGTGGAGATACAGATCGGTACAATCGGCACACCTGCCGCAATAGCGGCGTGAAAGGCACCGGTTTTAAAGGGCAGCAAGCCGCGCCCACGGCTTCGCGTCCCTTCAGGAAACATCCAGATTGATATTTCTTGTTTCTGAAAAGCCTCAACCACCTGGGCAATAGTGCCATGGGCTTTGGCACGGTTATCTCTGTCAATCAGCAGGTTACCCGCCAGCCAATAAAGCTGACCAAAAAACGGGATCCACATCAGGCTTTTTTTACCTACGGTCACCGTCCGCGGTTGCACAACTTTCGCTGCCGTCACCATATCGTAGTTGTTCTGGTGGTTGGCAATATAGATGCACTTGCCAAAATTGGCGGCATTGGCAGGTTTACGGATTTCAACCTTCAAGCCAAACACCGACGACAGACGCCCAAATAGATGACCAAAAGTGGCCACATGACGCGGATTCCGTGGGCTAAGCAGGCAGTAAACAGAGCCCAGCAAGCACACCAGAAGGCAATACACCGTGACAATAATTGCACGTAATATTAATAACATACCAACCTCATTCGCATACAGCCGCCACAGCAGCCCCTTACTCTTCGCTATCCCCAAGGGACAGTGACTCCGGCATATCCAATTCAACCCGGTCAATACGTTGCAGCCCACGTGGGAGCAAGGTGCCTTTACGGCCACGCTCAGCACGGAATTTCTGCAAATCCTCCGGCCGCAACTTCAACTTACGTTTACCGACATGCAAGGTGAGCGCCGTCTGCGGTGGTAACACAAACAACCAAGCCAGTTTGTCTTCACCGCTCGCCGCCTGAGCGGCTGGAATAGAGATAATCTTGTTACCTTTCCCTTTTGAAAGCTGCGGCAGATCCGCGACCGGGAACAACAGCATCCTGCCAGCAGTACTGATAGACAACAACATATCGTCATCACTGTTGATCACCATCGGCGGCAGGACGCTCGCGTTATCCGGCAAGGTAATCATGATTTTACCCGCACGGTTACGGGCCACCAGGTCGTTGAAGGTACACACAAATCCGTAACCCGCATCCGAGGCCATCAACAATTTCTGCTCGTCAGCCGCCATCAACACCTGTTCAATGGTCGCCCCTGGTGGTGGTGTCAGTTTGCCGGTCAACGGTTCACCTTGCCCACGTGCTGAAGGCAATGTCATTGGGTCAAGGGCATAGCTGCGCCCGGTGGAGTCAATAAACACCACGGGTTGGTTGCTCTTGCCGCGTGTAGCCGCACGGAAGCTGTCTCCAGCTTTGTAGCTCAAGCCACTTGGGTCGATATCATGGCCTTTGGCACTGCGTACCCAGCCCATTTGCGACAAGACAATGGTCACCGGTTCAGAAGGCACAAAGTCATGCTCACTCATCGCCTTGGCTTCTTCACGCTCTGTCAGTGGCGAACGGCGATCATCACCATAAGCCTGCGCATCTGCCTGGATCTCTTTTTTGATCAAGTTATTCAGTTTGCGCTCAGAGGCTAACAAGGCCTGCAGATGGTCGCGCTCTTTCGCCAGTTCATCCTGTTCGGCGCGGATCTTCACCTCTTCCAGTTTGGCCAGATGGCGCAGTTTCAGCTCCAGAATGGCTTCTGCCTGCGTGTCGGAGATGCCAAAACGCTGGATCAAGACCGGTTTGGGTTCATCTTCACTGCGGATAATGTGGATCACTTCATCAATATTAAGGAACGCTATCAGTAAGCCTTCCAAAATATGCAGCCGCTTAAGCACCTTCTCCAGGCGATAATTCAACCGGCGACGCACCGTCTCACGGCGGAAGCTCAGCCATTCAGTCAGGATTTCCACCAACCCTTTAACCCGGGGGCGGTTATCCAGACCAATCATGTTCATATTGATACGGTAGCTGCGTTCCAGATCAGTGGTGACAAACAGGTGGTTCATTACCTGCTCCAAGTCAATCCGGTTAGAACGCGGCACAATCACCAGGCGGGTTGGGTTTTCGTGATCGGACTCATCACGCAGATCCTCCACCATCGGCAGTTTTTTGGCGCGCATCTGGCTGGCAATCTGCTCCAACACCTTGGCACCAGAAACCTGGTGTGGCAAAGCGGTGATCACCGCACTGCCATCCTCTTTTTTCCACACCGCGCGCATCCGCACCGAACCACGACCCTGCTGGTAAATTTTGCGGATCTCTTCGCTGGGGGTGATGATCTCCGCTTCCGTCGGGTAGTCCGGCCCTTGTACGAACGCCAGCAGATCGTCCAGTGAAGCGCCCGGTTTGTCGATCAACGCCACAGCAGCGGCGGCCACTTCGCGCACGTTGTGTGGTGGAATATCCGTTGCCATCCCCACCGCGATACCGGTGGTGCCGTTCAGCAGAATATTCGGCAAACGCGCAGGCAACATCTTGGGTTCTTGCATGGTGCCATCAAAGTTCGGCCCCCATTCCACCGTCCCCTGGCCCAGTTCACCCAGTAGCACTTCCGCATATTTTGACAGGCGAGATTCGGTATAACGCATGGCAGCAAAGGATTTGGGATCATCCGGTGCCCCCCAGTTCCCTTGCCCATCCACCAACGGATAACGGTAAGAGAAGGGCTGCGCCATCAGCACCATGGCTTCATAGCAAGCGCTATCACCATGGGGATGGTATTTACCCAGCACGTCACCGACGGTACGGGCTGATTTTTTGAATTTGGCGCTATTATTAAGCCCCAGTTCCGACATGGCATAGATAATGCGACGCTGTACTGGCTTTAAACCATCACCAATATAAGGCAGCGCCCGATCCATGATGACGTACATGGAGTAGTCAAGATAGGCTTTTTCAGTGAATGTGTGCAGCGGTAGACGCTCAACACCATCATGAGTCAATTCACTCATTACTCAAATGTCCTCAGACGACAAAAGGTCGATTCTGCCGGCGATAGTAACTCATCTACCGGGTGGCTGTCACAGTTGACGCATGGTTAGTGCAATGATGTCACTGATCTCGCCGTTATATTGACTAATAGTCAACACTGTTATGCTTCACATCACATTTTTTTCTGTTTACTGAAGGATTACACTGCCAACCATCCTATGGCCTGACACCTGGTGATGTGCCATAACTTTTTTTCTGACAGGACCCGATATCCATGAGCAATATTCTGATCATTAATGCCAAGAAGCAATTCGGCCATTCCAACGGGCAACTGAACCAGACACTGAGCGACATTGCAGAAAGTTATCTGCGTGATGCCAGGCACCAGGTTCAGGTGACGGTGGTTGATGATGGCTATGATATCGACGCTGAGGTAGCAAAGTTCCTCTGGGCCGATACCGTTATTTACCAGATGCCCGGTTGGTGGATGGGGGAACCGTGGATCCTGAAAAAGTATATCGATGAGGTGTTCACCGCAGGCCACGGCACACTTTACGCCAGCGATGGGCGGACGCGTTCCGACGACAGTAAAAAATATGGCTCCGGCGGCCTGGTTCAGGGGAAAAAGTATATGCTGAGCCTGACCTGGAACGCCCCCTTAGAAGCATTTACCGACCCGGAACAGTTCTTCCACGGCGTCGGTGTTGATGGGGTTTACCTGCACTTCCACAAAGCCAACCAGTTCTTGGGGATGGAAGCACTACCGACCTTTATCTGTAACAACGTAATTAAACAGCCGGATGTTGCCAGTGATATCGCCCGTTGGCGTGCCCATCTGGGTGAGGTTTTTGCTTTTTAGTCGTTCAAGAGCTCATTGCAACTCCATGACTGATTTGGCTCATCACGCCATCACCCCGCAACCAGCAAGGTGATGGCGATAAACATCAACCGTTAATCTCGGCACTGACTGGCCGGGGTATCAGTAGTGAAGATAATAGCGCCATAACAGTAATTATTAGCCCCACCAACATACCATTAAAGTAGCCTTCACTCGGGCTATCACTGACCATTTGCACTGCAGGTAGAATAGCGAAGCTTAAACCGGCCCCCAGATTAAATGCACCGGCATTCATACCCGGCAGAAACCCGGGGTTATCTTTGGGGGATAACACAATCCCTAGACCATTCAGCATGATATTGCCGGTTCCCGCATAGGTAATGCCGATCAATACCGCGCAGGTCACCAGCATGGTTAACGAGTTCAGGCCGAAGAACATCATCAAGGCAATGGCGATAATACTGCCCACCAGCCCTAGGCGTAATACGGTGTTATAACCGATTCCCGGCGCAAAACGACCAGAGAATGGCCCGACCAACCAGCCCACTAACGCATAAGGTGTGAGTAAAATTAACGATGCCCAGTCCGCTTCCAGCGCAAAACCCACCTCTTTGTTTTGTGCGTAAGACATCACCAAGCCATTAATCACTGCAAATATACCGGTCATAGTGAGTGTCGTGGTCAACAGTAGCGCCCAGGTGCTGCGCTGTTTTAAATGCGCGGTGGTCACCAGCGGTTGCACTAAGTGAGTTTCCACTTTCCAGAAGAGCATAAACAGCAGCAAAGCAACGATAACCAGCCCGCTGATCATCAAGCCGTTTGCCTGCGCCAACTTACCGGCTTCATTCAGTGCCAGTAATAAACATGCCAAGGAACCCACCAGCAGCGTCACCCCAAGCCAATCCATTTTGCTGCCCGCAGAAGGTTTAGATTCAGGTGCCCATTTGGCGACACAACCCGCAGCCACCACTGCGACCACCGTAATCAACCAGAATACCGAGCGAAAACCAAAGTGGGTGGCCAATACGCCCCCTAAAAAGGCATCGATGCCCGCAATCCCGCCGTTAACTGCCGTCACCACCCCCATCAACATGCCATATTTTTTAGGGTCAGCAATCTCATGGCGCAACATCAGCAAGCACAGCGGCACAACCGGGCCGGATACCCCTTGAATAATACGCGCGATATAGAGCACGGTAATATTGGGGGCTATCGCTGCCAACACCGTGCCCAATGTCATGATCACCAACATCCAGATCAGGACTTTTTTACGCCCAATAATGTCGCTTAATCGTGGGAGAAACAGGGAAAACAACGCAGCGGCGGTAAAAAATGCCGTCTGAGATAAGCCCACGGCGGCATCGTTGGTGTTTAATTCCTTGGCGATCGTCACCAATACCGGGCTTAACATACTGGCGTTTAACTGGAATGCGGTACAGGCTGCCAGTAATGCGACCATTAATGCACTAATACTGACGGAGTTAGCTGATGAGTTCTGCATTAGGTCGTTACCTCACCAATATGTTCTAGCGCGTCCACCACCATCTGCCAGAAATAATCATGGTCGAGTTTAACGGCGACTTGGGTATGACAATCCGCCGCCGGTGGAGAACGGAAATCGGCCACGGTCATTCCCAGGGTTAACGTACCGGTCAGCTCGATATCCACTGGCACTTTTTTTACGGTGATCACATTGGGGTCGATAACATAGGCGACAGCACAAGGATCATGCACCGGTGGGTAGTCAAAGCCCTGCGCCTGTTTATAGGTGGTACTGAAAAACTCCAATAACTCAACGACAAACTGTGCGGGCAATGTGCCAACCGCTTTAATTTTCTCCACCACCTCTGGCGTTGCCAGGGCTTGGTGTGTCAGGTCGAGCCCCACCATGGTCAGTGGCCACTTCTCATTAAAGACAATATGGGCCGCTTCAGGATCGATCTTGATATTAAACTCGGCCACGGCACTCCAGTTACCCACATGGTAACCGCCCCCCATCAACACAACTTCTTTGACTCGTTCAACGATGCGCGGCTCTTTTCTTGCCGCCAGGGCGATATTCGTCAAGCCACCGGTTGGCACTAAGGTAATCGTCCCTGCTGGGTGAGACATGATGGTCTCGATAATCAAATCCACAGCATGGCGGGGATCCAGCGCTAAGGTCGGTGCGGGCAATACCGGGCCATCCATGCCCGATTCCCCATGAATGTCGGGTGCCAGCTCAATTTGACGTACCAGTGGGCGTGGGCACCCGGCAGCAAAAGGCACCCCGGTAATATTGGCAATACGGGCCACCGCCAAGGCATTGCGGGTCACCTTTTCCAGCGTCTGATTACCCACTACCGTGGTCACCGCCAGTAACTCAATATCTGGATTGCCGTGAGCCAATAATATGGCGATTGCGTCATCATGACCTGGGTCGCAGTCTAAAATGATTTTTTTTGTCATCTTTATCGTCTCTTTTTATTTGTTGGCTTATATATGAAGCATTAATGCTGTGATAAACGCTGTAACACCGACTGGTGAGACGGCATATTGGACGCCCCCTCCCGTTCCACTGCCAGCGAGGCAAATGCCGTGGCATAGACTGCCGCCTGATGGATATTTTTCCCTTTGGCGATTGCAGCGCTCAGAGCCCCATTAAAAGCATCCCCCGCGCCAGTGGTATCAACAGCCAGCGCCGGCAATGCGGGAATATGGCTGAATTTGTTATTTTCATACAATAATGAGCCCTTACTCCCCAGGGTAATAAGCACCGTATTCACCCCATGGCTGGCGATCACCTCTGCCGCTTGACGGGCACTGTTTAAATCACAAACTTGGATGCCAGACAGTAATGAGGCCTCGGTCTCATTAGGGGTGACAATATCGACTTGATGTAAATACGGTAATATTCCGTCAGAGTATGGTGCGGGATTAAGAATAACCTTAACCCCTAACGCTTTAGCTAACATAATCGCGTTAATGGTTGCATCAATATTATTCTCCAACTGCACTAACAAGATCCCCGCTTGTTTTAAATGGGACTCTAACCGTGCCACCTCATCTTCGGTTACGGTTTTATTTGCACCAGAATCAATCGCAATCATATTCTCGCCATTTTGCTCCGAGACAAAAATGACTGCACTTCCAGTTGGCTGTGTCGCCGATTTATAAAGCGTTAAACTGTCAATATTTGAGGATGAGAGATGCTCATAAGCCAGTTGACCGAATTGGTCATCCCCCACTTTACAGGCAAAGTGAACGTTAGCATCAGCAAAGCTGGCGGCCAGTGCCTGGTTTGCCCCCTTGCCACCCGGGCACAACGTGTTGCTGGTGGCCATTATCGACTCCCCACCATGAGGAAAACGAGCCACCTTCGATACAATATCCATATTGAACGAACCTAAAATACAGACCTGTCCGGTCATTTTATCTCCCCGTGCTGTTTTTTGATTTATCGCTTTCTGGCTGTTAATTTTCTTCAGTAACGCCTCAATATTTAACTGATTCGCCTTACTGATTTCTGACAGTAGTACCCGGCGTAATATTCTCGCCCCACCATGATAACGTTGAATAACGCCCTTTTCAGCCAACTCACTTAAGTCTTTACGAATGGTTTCTTTGGAAATAAAAAAGAACCTGGCCAAGTAATTAACACTCAAACTTTCATTTTTATCCAACAACCCCAGAATGACTTCCTGCCTTTTCTCTCTAAACATCATAATGAAATTCTTTCCACCAGATAATAACTAGATGTAATAATAAAAAAGTGACAACACTCATGTATTGTTATAGAAAACGGAAGTAAACGGAAGCCAAAATAAATCATTCATTTAAATGATAAATAAATAATATTCATTAGGATTTTGGATGGATAATGAAGAATTACCTATAACGTCTGCTCATTAATATGTGTGCTGACATAATCGAGAAAACAGGTAATACGTGCCGCTAATGGGGTATTACGGTAATAGACAGCATTGATCGGCTGCCGTACCACCAGCGTTTCTTCCGTCAACAGTGGGATCAACCGCCCAGCTTGCTAGTCTTGCCGCGTCATAAAGGCCAATCATCAGCCTCATCCTCCTGCTTAAGAGGTCTGAGCTTGCCCTTTGTTACTTGTTCTGCAAGCGTAAATGTATAGTGCCCCAGCATATTGATATGCGCATGCCGCAGTGGCAAAAGCCGGACTTCATCTTCTTCATTAATGACTTCGCCCTCATCACGCAAATGTGCCAGTGCGGCCTGCATATAAATGGTATTCCAGTTCGGCAGCCAGTGCCTTGAGTTTCTTTTCGTCCATAATTTGTCTGTCTCAGTTGTTAGTAAAAACATAACAAAAACAGTAAATTACCCAATTTTAATTACAGATTCGGCAACAGATATGCCTGACCTGCAAAATTACCGCGCCACATCTCGACTCTATTCGATATCCAAACTGCCCCGTTAGAGGCAACACTGCAAGTACAGTTTTGGTGACGGATTCCCACGAAGATTCCGGTTACCGACCAGTTCTGAGAGTTTCCAGCTCAAGGTTCTGGCTTAAAAATCCGCCTTACGGCGGTTTTTTTCGTTTCTGAGCAAGAGATTGCTCGCAGCGTAAAAGGATCTCAAGGATCCTTTTTCGAACATAGCAGTTCACTAGTAGCATATTTAGTCGCCATACCCGGCATCCAACCAGATGGAATCCCATTGCATTTAATATATCCTTTATTGCTAATTGCGCTAATATAATAATAATTAAACACCAATGACAATAAAACAATAAAACACAAACCAAACACAATGCATTTTGCTACTTTCTTCTGGAATTCAATGCTCGATTGAAACCCTATATATATAGGACTGAATGACAAGGTCAATATTGGAATTGATATCATAAAAAACAACACCGAGAAAACTGAGAAAACCGAGAAAACAAAGAAATCCGGATATGAAAAATAAGTAAAAAACCGTTCAACTCCAAAGTAAAATGAAACGACGGTAACTAAAACCAACATCAAATCAAAAAAAACAAACCAAAATCGATTAATAAAAGAAAACTTCATCATTGAAAGTGCCTCGGTATTGAGACTGTAAACGAGATTGTGTAATTGCCTGTTTTTGATATGTTCTTCCTGACAATGGAGACAGGTAAATTATGGATGAAAAGAAACTCAAGGCACTGACTGCCGAACTGACTAAAGGAATTAAAACCGAAGCTGACCTCAATGCGTTTTCTCGTATGCTGACTAAACTCACCGTCGAAACCGCTTTGAATGCTGAGCTTACCGACCACCTCGGTCATGAAAAAAATTCCCCTCAAACAGGCTCAAATACCCGTAACGGTTATTCGTCTAAGACTCTGTTCACGGATGATGGCGAGATCGAGTTGAATACCCCACATAACGCCCTTTTCAGCCAACTCACTTAAGTCTTTACGAATGGTTTCTTTGGAAAGAAAAAAGAATCTGGCCAAGTAATTAACACTCAAACTTTCATTTTCATCCAACAACCCCAGAATGACTTCTTGCCTTTTCTCTCTAAACATCATAATAAAATTCTTTCCACCAGATAATAACCAGATGTAATAATAAAAAAGTGACAACACTCATGTATTGTTATAGAAAACGGAAGTAAACGGAAGTCAAAATAAATCATTCATTTAAATGATAAATAAATAATATTCATTAGGATTTTAGATGGATAATGAAGAATTACCTATAGCGTCTGCTCATTAATATGTGTGCTCACATAATCGAGAAAACAGGTAATGCGTGCCGCTAATGGGGTATTACGGTAATAGACCGCATTGATCGGCTGCCGTACCACCAGCGTTTCTTCCGTCAGTAGTGGGATCAACAGCCCAGCTTGCTGATCTTGCCGCGTCATAAAATCAGCCAACCGCACAATGCCCACACCACATAGCGCCAGTTGCCGTAGCGTTTCACCACTGGATGCCGATAAGGTGGGGGTTATGGTAAAGAACTCCGCCTGATGATTACGTAGCGGCCACTGGTTAAGTGATTCAGGTTGGGTAAAACCCAGCAAACAGTGGTGGCTCAAGGCTTCTATGCTATGTGGGGTGCCACAACGGGCAAGGTAATCCGGGCTGGCAAGAATGCGTACCTGGCTGGTGCCCAGCAAACGGGCATGGATGGTGGAGTCACGCAATATACCGATACGAATGGCAATATCGGTGCGTTTTTCCACTAAGTCGATAATCCGGTTATCGGTATTCAGTTCTAACTCAATCTGCGGGAAATTTTGCCGAAAACCCGGCACCAACGGCACGATCACATGTTCCATAAAGGGGGCCGCCGCATTAACTCGCAAGCGGCCTGCCGGGATCTGGCGGCGTAGTGCCATTTGCTCTTCGGCATGGTCCACGGCGTTAATAATCTCTCGCGCATGGACTAAAAAACTTTGCCCTTCTTCGGTCATAGTCAGGCGGCGGGTGGTACGGCGTAATAAGGTGGTATCGAGTTTCTTTTCCAAACGGCTAAGGGCACGGCTGATGCCAGAGGTGGTCTGCCCCAACAATTCAGCAGCCGCAGTAACCGAGCCACTGTCGACTACCGTCGTGTAAGCTAATAACTCTTCAAGCGTGATTTTCATACGCCCCACCCTGGGTTACCGGGTTCAGTCACCCCCTCGCCACTAATAGCAACGGAGAGACCGCCCCCACCAGCATCACACGTCAAGTTCGGCCGTGTCGCCTTTATCCTGCAACCAGTTACGCCGATCTTCTGAACGCTTCTTCGCCAGCAACATATCCATAATCGCCATGGTTTGTGCCGTGTTTTCTTCATTGATGGTCAACTGCACCAGACGGCGGGTATTAGGATCCAGTGTGGTTTCACGCAATTGCAGCGGGTTCATTTCACCCAAACCTTTAAACCGCTGTACGTTCGGTTTGCCTTTCTTGCGCTTCAACTGATCCAATACCCCGGCCTTCTCTTCTTCGTCCAGGGCGTAATACACCTCTTTACCCAAGTCGATACGGTACAACGGCGGCATCGCCACATAGACATGCCCGCCAACCACCAATGAACGGAAGTGGCGCACAAACAGCGCGCACAGCAGTGTAGCAATGTGCAGACCATCGGAATCCGCATCCGCCAGGATACAGATTTTGCCATAGCGCAATTGGCTTAGGTCATCACTGTCAGGATCAATACCGATCGCTACTGAAATATCGTGTACTTCTTGTGAGGCCAGCACCTCGTCGGAAGAGACCTCCCAGGTATTCAGAATCTTACCTTTTAACGGCATGATCGCTTGGTATTCCCGATCGCGAGCCTGTTTGGCCGAGCCCCCTGCCGAGTCCCCTTCCACCAGAAACAGTTCGGTCATACTCAGATCCTGCGAGGTGCAATCCGCCAGCTTGCCCGGCAATGCCGGCCCACTGGTCAGTTTTTTACGCACCACCTTCTTCGCCGCCCGTAGACGGCGTTGAGCACTGGAGATCGCCAGTTCTGCCAGTTGTTCAGCTGCCTGAACATTCTGGTTCAGCCACAAGCTGAAAGCATCTTTTACCACCCCAGAGACAAAAGCCGCACATTGGCGGGAAGAGAGGCGTTCTTTGGTCTGGCCGGCAAATTGCGGATCCTGCATTTTCACCGAGAGCACATAGGCACAGCGGTCCCAAATATCTTCTGCTGAAAGTTTCACCCCGCGAGGCAGAATATTGCGGAATTCACAAAACTCGCGCATGGCATCCAGTAACCCCTGACGCAAGCCATTAACATGCGTCCCGCCCTGCATGGTCGGGATCAGGTTGACGTAGCTTTCTGTCAACAGCTCCCCGCCTTCCGGTAGCCACAATAGCGCCCAGTCCACCGCTTCGACATCACTGGCAAAATTACCGACAAAAGCGGCTTCCGGCAACGTAACCAAGCCATTCACCGCTTCCATCAGGTAGTCGGTCAGGCCATCTTGATAGCACCAACGCTGCTCGGTATTGTTAATTTTGTCGATAAAGTAGATTTCAACGCCGGGGCACAGTACTGCTTTGGCCTTCAGCAGATGGCTCAAGCGGGAAACCGAGAACCGTGGGCTGTCAAAAAACTGCTCGTCTGGCCAGAAATGAACACTGGTACCGGTATTACGCTTGCCGCAGGTACCCGTCACTTCCAGGTCCTGGACTTTATCGCCATTTTCAAACGCAATACTGTACACATTGCCATCACGGCGAACGTTAACTTCCACCCGTTTCGACAGGGCGTTTACCACAGAGATGCCCACGCCGTGCAAACCACCCGAGAACTGGTAGTTTTTATTGGAAAACTTGCCCCCAGCATGCAAACGACACAAGATCAGCTCCACCGCCGGCACCCCTTCTTCCGGGTGGATATCGACTGGCATACCACGGCCATCATCAATCACTTCCAGCGATTGATCGGCGTGCAGGATCACGTCGATACGCTTGGCATGTCCTGCCAGCGCTTCATCGACGCTGTTATCAATCACCTCTTGACCAAGGTGGTTTGGGCGCGTGGTATCGGTATACATACCGGGACGACGGCGCACTGGTTCTAAGCCACTGAGTACTTCAATGGCATCTGCGTTATAGCTGGATTGAGTCATCGTTGATTATTTTCGTGGTTAAGGTTTCACAGCCCCAAAAAATCCACAATCTGTGGGAAGTAGTGCTCGAAACCGACAAAAGCATGATTGCCACCCGATTCTACTGTTTGGCGACAGGCACTGTAATAAGCCACTGCCTGACCATAATCGAGCACTTCATCGCCGGTTTGCTGCAGCAACCAGATTAAATCTGGCGACTCTAAAGGTTCAATCTGCATCACTTTCAGATCGTAAATATGGCGTGACTCTAACACATATTGCTGCCCGGTGTAGGGGTTCTCGTTAACCCCAAGATAGTCAATCAGCAACTCAAAGGGCTTCACTGCCGGGTTGACCACCACCGCTGGCAGAACAAAACATTGTGATAACCAGGTGGCATAGTAACCCCCTAACGAAGAGCCGACGATCCCCATCGTCTGCCCTGCACGCGACATGACCATATCTTCGAGGATCTCTGCCGCATCGGCTGGATAAGCTGGCAACTGAGGTACCAGCATCTCGATATCAGGGTGATGCTCTGCCAGCCAGGCTTTCAATGAACTCGCTTTGGCAGAGAGCGGGGAACTGTTAAAACCGTGCAAATAGAGTAGTGTTGAAGACATCAGTAACCGTCCGAATCCATATCGGGGCGGAAATCATCGTTCTCCAGCCGGAATACCTGGGTTTCCACCCGGCCATCCGGCAGTAGATCAAGATAGCGCCAACCAGGAGAAACCGCATCAATAGTAAAATTAGTACAATGCGGTTTGAATTGCACACATGTGGAGGGGGAGGCCAATAACCGCCGCCCATGCCAATCCAGATCCAACTCCTGATGGATATGCCCACACAATAAGGTATTGACCTTAGGGTAGCGCAACAAAATAGCCGCCAGCACGTGCGGGTTGCGCAGGCCATGTTGATCGAGCCAAGTACAGCCTGAGGGTAACGGATGGTGATGCAGTAGCAACAGGGTATAACGTTCAGGATACGCCTGCAGACAGCGTTCCATCCACCCCAACTGATACTCGCTCAACTCACCGTGAGGCACACCGAACACCTGGCTATCCAGTAACAGAATTTGCCAGTGGTCACCCACCAGTACCTGCTTGGAGGGTGAAATAGCCGCCTCAGCCAGCGCACACACCATGGCGGGTTGAAAATCATGATTACCCGGAAGCCAAACACAAGGCACTGGCAAACGTTTCATGCCCGCAGCAAAGTGCTGATATGCTTCCAACGAATGGTCCTGTGCCAAGTCTCCCGTCGCTACCACCAAATCATATTCACACTGCTGTGCGATGACAGCATCCAGCACGGCGTGATAACTGGAATAAGTGTTAATGCCAAGCAAAGTCTCACTCTGGCTGGCAAAAAGGTGAGTATCAGTTATTTGTAAAATCCTGACCTTGGCCCCACCAGCCACAGGCAGTCTAAACAGGCTTTCCAAATGGTGTCCTTTACTATTTCAGTCTCTCTATACCCGTCGCCATTCAAGCTGCAGCCTAAACCCCACAGGGTACTAAATAACCTGAACCGTCATCTCTCCATGCGCTAAACAGTAACGCAGCCAATCAGCAAGAAACTGGTTAATTTGATGCTTTTCATCACGTTGATGTAACTTTTTATTCGGATAATCATAACTCGCTTTAAACCGATAGATCTGCTGGCTGGAACACACTTCCGCAACCATTGCATCATAATATAGCCGAACCGTCATCCTCGGCAGGCTCCAACTGTTGACTGCGGGCTGGACCTGCTCAATCTGCACTAAAGAGGTATAACGTGTACTTTCCATAATAGTCAAACGGTAGTGAACGCCATTAACCTGATAAGTAACGCTTTCATCAACTTCATCGTTATGTGGCAGCAAACGCCGCAATTGTGCGAAATTCATGGCGCACAATCTCATCATTTCAGGAAAATCAGGGGTATAGCGCTTTTGCATTTAGTTGTTCCATTCCGCTTTTAGCTGTTGATGGTGTAATGCCAACCACTGCAATGCAATCACTGAGGCCGCATTATCAATCACCCCTTCTTCAACCCAACGGTAAGCTTGCTCACGGCTGACCACATGAACGCGAATATCTTCATTCTCTTCAGGCAACCCGTGGATCCCTTCAGCCATTAGGGCATCCACTTCGCCGACCATAATCGACAAACGCTCACTGGTACCCCCTGGGCTTGCCAGATAATTCAATACCGGTTTGCAGCGCCCAACCACCACACCCGCCTCTTCTAACGCTTCACGGCGGCAAACCTCTTCAACACTTTCCCCAGTTTCAATGATACCGGCCACCATTTCCAGTAGCCATGGAGTTTCAGACGTCTCAATGGCGGCAATACGTATCTGTTCAATCAACACCACCTCGTCTCTTACCGGATCATAAGGTAACAAGACTGCCGCATGACCACGCTCTAAAATTTCGCGTGTTACCTCACCACTCATTTCACCATTGAACAGGCGATGGCGAAACCGATATAAATTAAGGGAAAAAAAACCTCGGTATAGCGTCTCTCGTGCAATAATTTCTACCTCTTTCTTACCGAGAGTAACGGGGGAAGGTTGTGAACGGTTCATGTGCCAATTCTCCTGTGCAATGATGCTAAGCTATGTTGGTAACAGAAACAGTAGGGCTATCCTGCCCTACTTTATGCTAGATTGTGAACCATGATATGCAGATGATACCGATGCAAACAGCCAAGTGTCAGTTAACCTGGCAGCGAGAAAAGTAAAAGTTCTGTCAGATGGCACATTAAGTCACATTAAGTAAACTACAGTCTCTGCTAGAATTGGCAACTATTCGTCTATCGTCAGCACTAACGTATACCCGAACTGATACAAGTAGCAGTTCTACAACAAACTCATGAGAGTTCACCTGTTATTTGAGATCGCCATATTGCTGCACAACAAGGAATGCAAATGAAAAAACTGCTCCCCTTTATTATCGGCCTGAGCCTGAGCGGCTTTAGTACCATGAGTTCAGCAGAAAACCTGCTACAAGTTTACAAACAGGCCAGGGAAAGTAACCCGGACCTGCGTAAAAGCGCCGCCGATCGTGATGCTGCCTATGAAGGTATCAATATTTCACGCAGCCCCTTGCTGCCGCAACTGGGACTCACCGCCGGGTATACGCATAACAGCGGTTTTCGTGATGCCAGCAATACCAACAGTAATACCACCGGCGGATCATTGGCGCTCACTCAGATCCTGTTTGACATGTCTAAATGGCGTGCCCTGACAATTCAGGAAAAAAGCGCCGGGATTACTGATGTCGCCTACCAAAACTCAGCCCAACAGTTGATACTCAATACGGCGACAGCCTATTTTGACGTGCTACAAGCCATTGATTCGCTCTCTTTTACTCGGGCGAATAAATTGGCGGTTTACCGGACACTGGATCAAACTACCCAACGTTTTAACGTCGGCCTGGTGGCAATTACCGATGTGCAAGACGCCCGTGCCAACTACGATACCGTTCTGGCCCAAGAAGTCACCGCACGTAACAATCTTGATAACGCATTAGAAGCATTACGCCAAATCACCGGCACCTATTACGCAGAACTCTCTTCACTGGATACGGGCAAGTTCACCACCAAGCGCCCAGATGCCGTCAACAATCTGTTGAAACAGGCTGAAAACCGTAACCTGAATCTATTATCTGCCCGTCTGAGCCAGGATTTGGCGCGCGAACAGATTAAAGCGGCACAGACAGGCTATATGCCAACCGTTGATTTAACCGCTTCCAGTGGGATCACCAATACCCGAACTGGTGGTTCGCAAAACAACACACCTGACTCAGATATTGGTCAGAACAAGATTGGGGTTAATCTCAGCGTGCCAATCTATAACGGTGGGATAACCAACGCCCAAGTACAACAGGCGCAGTACAATTTTGTCGGGGCCAGTGAGCAGTTGGAAAGTGCGCACCGCAGTGTAATACAAACGGTTCGTTCCTCTTTCAACAATATTTCTGCATCCATCAGTAGTATCAGTGCCTATAAGCAGGTAGAAGTCTCTGCCCAGAGCTCATTGGATGCAACAGAGGCCGGTTATGAGGTGGGAACACGGACGATTGTTGACGTGTTGAATGCCACTACAGCGCTGTATAACGCCAAGCAACAGCTTTCCAAGGCTCGCTACGACTATCTGACCAATCAGTTGAGAATTCAATTGGCCCAGGGCACCTTGAATGAAAATGATCTGATGATGTTGAACGGAGCTTTGGGCAAACCGATCTCAACCTCGCCAGAGGCGGTCGCCCCCTCAACGGCTGAGCAAGATGCCTATGCCGCTGGTGCCACCACCACCAGACCAGAAAACAGCCGCACCACCGCGCCAACCCGCTGATCACTTCCATCACGGGGCTAGCCTTCGCTAGCTCCGTTTTGTGCTTTTTGTTTTGTCCTTTTTGCTTAATACGTTGCTGCCCTCATTCTACTATTCAGTGTTATTATTCTCTTCCGATGATTTCAAGGCTGGATAAGAACTGATGGAGAACGCCTCTCGCTGGCAACGCCTGATCGCCGAAGGTACCCTAACACTAGCAGATCAACCCTCACCGGCCATTTATGCTTCCTGGTTACGTTGCCGTACTCTGATGCAACCCACGGTCTGGAGAGCGCCTCACTGTGCGTTGGGGACCACCTTCAATTCCATCTTCCAGCGTAAAGACGACTTCATCACCCTCGGTCAGGCAGCATTAGAAGATGCCTGGGAATATATGGAGCAGCGTCATTGTGTGCTGATGATCCTTGATGAGAGCAGTTGTACACTCTGGCAATGCGGCGATGACACCACCCGTGAACAACTGCTCGAACTGGGCTTTACTGCTGGCGCATACTGGACGGAAGGGGATATTGGCACCAATGCCCCTGCACTGGCGGTATCAGAAGGTCACCCAATACAAGTTTACGGGAGTGAGCATGTCCGCCAGGCATTGCACAATTGGTCATTTTGCGCCGCCCCGGTTTATGATAACAATGGTCGGCAGCGCGGGACGTTGGCACTCGGTTGCCAACTGGCGGACTCTAGTGCCAGCGACCTCTCACTGATCCTGGCCATTGCCAGAGAAATTGGTAACGCCCTGAGCGCCGATAGTTTGCTGGCTGAATCCAACCGCCATCTGAATCAGCTCAATGGATTGCTCGATAGCGTTGACGATGGCGTTATGGCTTGGGATCACCGTGGTTATCTGCAATACATCAACCACCGTGCCGCCACTATGCTGAAACTGCATGAACAGCAAAGCCAGGGTAAACCACTCTCTCAGTTGCTGACCTTGCCTGCGTTGCTGAACCGGGCTATTGCTCAACGCCAGGCATTGCAACATGTTGAAGTCACCTTCGAGAATCAGGGGCAGTTTATCGCCACCTTATTAACGCTTAAACCGATCCCTGATGGGGAACATTGCAGCTTTATTGCCCTATTGCATCCGTTTGAGCGGCTGCATCAATATGTCAGTAGCCAAATCAGCCGGGTGAGTCACACCTTCGAACAGATGCCTTCAGGTACACAAGAGATGCGCCGCTTGATCCGCTATGGTCAGCAAGCGGCGAAAGGCCATCACCCTATTTTGCTGTGTGGTGAAGAAGGCGTAGGTAAAGAGCTGGTGAGTCAATCTATTCATAACGCCAGCGACAGGGCGGCTGGGCCCTATATCGCGCTGAATTGCCAGTTACTGCCAGAAGAACAAGGGCTAAAAGAACTGCTGGGTAGTGATGCCAGTGAAGAGGAAGCGGGTCAGCTCAGCAAATTTGAACTGGCCAACGGGGGTACGCTGTATCTTGAACAGATCGAATATCTGCCGCTGACGATGCAATCCGCCCTGTTGCAGATTTTAAAAACCGGCGTGGTCATGCGTATGAATTCCAGTCACGTGATCCCGGTGAATGTCCGGGTGATTGCCGCCAGCGCTGCTAATCTGCCAGTCTTGGTGCAACAGAATCGTTTCCGCCGCCAACTGTTCTATAGCCTGCAGGCATTCGAAATCCAAATCCCACCACTACGTCAGCGCCTTAGTGACATTCCATTGCTGGTACTCCACCATCTACGTGCGTTGGAACAACACTTTCAATGCCGCTTTCGGGTGGATGATGAGGTGATGACTCAATTAGGATTATATCTGTGGCCAGGGAACGATTTAGAACTGAAAGGGGTGATAGAGCGTGCGGCCATGATTTGCCACAATCATCATATTCAACTGGCGGATTTACCCTCTCACTTACTCAGTCAACAACCCTTACTGGAAAGTGATACGCAACCGGTCATGCCCTTGTTGACGCTGGCTGAAATGGAACGGCAGGCTATTATCCGTGTAGCGAATGTCAGCCATGGGCAACTCAATGAGATGGCGCAGCTACTGGGGATCAGCCGCACCACTCTCTGGCGGAAAATCAAACAACTGCAAATTGATATCCGCCAGTTCAAACAGCGTGCTTAATGACTCAGCTGTAATGTTCCACGCGCTGCATCCAACATTGCCTTCTGGCCGCTGTGGGTTTTGTTCATGCACTCTTCTACGCCAACAACCATCGGTATCCCCATGGTTTTAGCCAAAATAGCCGCATGAGACAACGCACTGCCGCCACTCAGGCAAATACCCAGTACCCGGCGACGTTCCAGCATCACCACCTCTGAAGGCATCAATTCATCCGTCACCAGAATCGAAGGCTCACTGAGTGTGATCGCTTGAATCGGCTGCTGTTGCAGGTGGCATAAGCTACGGCGCAAGACATCACGCACGTCCAGTTCACGTGCCCGCAAATAGTCATCATCCAATGCCCGGTAATCAGCGGCTACCTGCTCCAGCTCCTGTTGCCATGCCTGCTCAGCGGTACATAGCTGTTCGGCAATACGGTTGTAGGCTGCCTGCTGCAGGTCAGGATCATCAAGTAACATACTGTGCGCGGCAAAGATCGCCGCCTGTGTGCTACCGATAAGCTGAGCCGCATGATCCGCCAGTTGGTCAAGGTCATTGAGCGTGTGCTGCAGTGCAGTACGCAGACGCTGTTGCTCATTGAGCACGTCATCAACACCTATCTTGCGCGACTCGACTTGAGGCCAAAAACTGCGGTTTTGGAATATCGGACCGCTGATCACACTTTCCGCCACCGGAATACCATGCAACGAAGGCTGCTGCTGCTCGGAAACCGTTTCACCGAAATGCTGTTCCGCCAATACTTTGAAAGCAGCCAGGGCTTCATCTGCCTGATTACCATCAGCAATCAGACGGATAGTATCACCATGACGAACCTGCAACATCGCCAGTTGATTCAGGCTACGCGGGTTGGCACACTGCCCCTGTTTTTCCAGCACCAGTTCAGCATCAAAGGGCGCTAATGCCTCTGCCAAACGAGCGGCAGGGCGGGCATGTAACCCATGTGGATTCTGCACCTGCCAACTCAGGCTCTTACCCTGATTCAATGGCAGACTTATCGGTTTGCTGGCAACGGGCTGTTCACCCAGTTGTGCCTGTTTACCCTGTAATGCACCCTGCGCTTCCGCCAGAACCTGTTCCAGGTTACCGCCAGCATTGGCCGCCACAACGGCAGCCAAGGTCCCTTCAACCAAAGGGGCTGAGCACAATGTCACTCGTGCAGACAACTCTGGCTCAAGCAGTTCCAGTGCGGTTTCAGCACTCAATAGCGCACTGCCAAGATCCATCAGCACAACGATCCCAGCCGCATCAGACACCGATTCGATCGCTTCCATCACCTTAATCGCATCGGTACCGATCGGGTGTTCTTCATCATCAACCCCCGCCGCCAGTGCCAGTTTACACCCCTCGCTGTTCATCATCTGACGGGCAAGCTGCTCAATACCTTGAGCCAACCGAGCACTGTGCGAAACCACAACAATATTAATCATCCAGCAGCCCCCACTACTTCAGCCAATGTTTGCATCATCAACATGGCGGAAGTCGCACCCGGATCCTGGTGGCCAATACTACGCTCCCCAAGATAGCTGGCACGCCCTTTACGGGCCTGCATGGTGATGGTGGCTTGTGCTGCTTGTTCGGCACGTACTGCAGCTTGTTGCAACGCTTGTGGCAGACTCAACTGCTGTTCTAGTGACTGGTTCAGGCTCTCTACCACCGGCCCCCAGACATCACACATGGTTTTATCGCCCGGTTCGGCTTTACCACGCATCATGACCCCTTCAGCCCCTTCCTGGATCATCTGCTTCAATTCCGCCAGATCCAGACTCTGCTTGGCATTAGCCTCTTGAGCAGCACGGATAAAGAAGGTACCAAACAGCGGGCCACTGGCGCCCCCGACACTGGAAAGCAGCGTCATACCGGTATTCTTGAGAATAAAGCCGATATCCTTGTCCGCCACAGAAGGCAGTTTCTCTACCACCTTGTTAAAACCACGGTTCATGTTCAGGCCATGGTCGCCATCACCGATATCGGTATCCAACTGGGTCAGAAAATCACGCTCACGGGTAAACACTTCACCGCACTGCATCAACCATTCGACAACCTGTTGTTTGCTTAACGTCATCTTTCTGCTCCTCAGCCCCAGCACAGCGCAGGGGTTTTCACCGGCGCATCCCATAGTGACAACAACTCATCATCCACTTGCAGTAAGGTGATGGAAACACCCTGCATATCCAGCGAAGTACAGTACGAACCAATCAGATTACGTTCGATGGTGATCCCGGCTTCCGCACAGCGTTCAACCAGGCGATGATAGACACCGTACAGCTCGGAAACCGGCGTTGCCCCCAGGTTGTTCACCAGGGCAATGACTCGGTCACCTCGGGTCAGTGCACGTTTACTCTGCTGCTGATCAAGCCATTCGCCGGCTTGACGATCCCAAACACGGACCGTGCGCTGATAAGGGCCATGCTCAATCAGGGTATGGAACATTTCATCCACGGTATTATCAAGGGAAGTGAACAAGCGCCGTTCGATGCCCGGTTCACCATGGATGCCGACACCAAACTCCATCTCATTATCCGCTAAAATAAACGATGGCTTACCGGCTGCTGGCACAGTGCACGCACCTAACGCTACCCCAAGAGAGTGCCCTTGATTGTTGATTTTGTGGCCCAGCGCCACTATCGCATCCAGGTCATCCCCTCTGACTGCCGCAGCACCGAGCAGTTTTTCCATCAGCACCGTGTTGGCTACACCACGCCGCCCAGCGGTAAACAGACTATCTTTAACTGCCACATCGTCATCAACCAGCACGGTGGCTACCGCAACACCGCTGTCATGCAGCAATTCGGTCGCGGTCTCAAAATTCAATACATCACCGGTATAGTTCTTGATGATGAGCAATACGCCGGCACCACCATCAATCGCCAGACCACAGTCATACATTTTGTCAGGCGTAGGTGAGGTAAAAATCTCCCCAGGGCAAGCGCCATCAAGCATCCCCTCACCGACAAAACCGCAGTGCATTGGCTCATGACCACTGCCACCACCAGAGAGAATCGCCACTTTCCCCATGGTCGGGCCTGCTTTGCGGGTGACAAATAACGGCTCCTGATGGACGACCAGTTCTGGATGTGCTTCTGCTATCCCCAGTAACTGTTCGTCAAGTACTGACTCAACTTTATTGATAAGTTTTTTCACCATTCATTCCTCGATTGGCAACAGCAAGTCCCAGAAGTACGCCCGCTATTGTCATGCAAACTGTAGGGGTCATGACTTGCCCAATCCTTGGGCGTTGTTTCATCCCTGACCCATCAATTGATGGCTGTTAGGGATTACTCCCCCTGGAGCCAGGCAGTACCCAGCTTATCGGCAGTCAAAATAGCGGCCAGCACCATATCTGGTGTTACGGTGAATGGCATGTTGTGAATGGTTTCACCTTTGGCGCAACTCGCCTCTGCCACTTTGCTGATTTTCTCTTTCAGCTCACCCTTGACGCCCATTTGAGCCAGTGTGATCGGCAACCCTACCTGCTGGCAGAAATCCATCACGGTTTCAATCTGCTCCATGGAGCTGTTTTGCAATACCAACTGAGACAGGGTACCAAATGCCACTTTCTCGCCGTGATACAGGTGGTGACACTCTTCCAGAACGGTGAAACCGTTATGGATGGCGTGTGCAGCGGCCAGGCCACTACTTTCAAAACCAATCCCACTCAGGTAGGTATTGGCTTCAATAACCCGTTCTACGGCTTCGGTAACCACACCCGATTCTGCCGCTAACTTGGCTTTAACGCCCTCGGCCAGCAAGGTGTCATAGCAAAGACGGGCCAGGTTGAGTGCAGCCAGAGTCGATTTCCCCCCTGCCATACTGGTGGCCTGGGAATCTAAACACGCTTTGGCTTCAAAATAAGTCGAAAGTGCATCCCCCATCCCTGATACCAGCAGACGAACCGGTGCTTTAGCAATAATGGCACTGTCCATCACCACCATATTGGGGTTGGCTGGGTAGATCAGATACTCTTCGAACTCACCCGAATCGGTGTAGATCACCGACAAAGCACTGGTCGGTGCATCGGTTGATGCAATGGTGGGCATCAATACCACTGGCAAATGTTGGAAGTAGGCAACCGCCTTGGCAGTATCCAGGGTTTTACCCCCACCGATGCCAATCACGCCTTTACAGCCATGCTTCTGTAACTCTTCGCCCAAACGCTTGATTTCTTTATGGCTACATTCACCATTGAAAACACAGGCGTGATTTTTCACCCCTTGTTGCTGCAGACTGCCCAGAACGGTCTCACCGACCAGTTTCATCACGAAATCGTCGGCAATCACAAAGTAATTATCGGCAAGTGATTTAGCATATTCACCAACAGAGGCTGAGGCATTTGGACCTTGAATGTATTTGCTTGGTGATTGAATGATTCTCAACATAACTGACTCCTTGAAGGAAAGTTAACGATTGTAATGTTCAGGTATCGGCTTAAAGCAGATGCATTTCAATACCTGCATCTTGGTGTATTACCGACTATACGTCCTGCATACGGTCCGGCGAATAGCAGTAAAAAACGTTACGTAATGGAACACTCTACGCCTAAAAATGTTCCATTATGTAACATTAAAATGTTATTTTTACCCATAAAGCGAACTGGCGCACACACCAACGTATAACTGCGTAAAGAGACCATTTCAGCTTTAATTGTGAACGTATTTCCCCTATCCTTACGGGCAATAACTGAGTAACGGCGAATACCGCCTGAATGACGGGATAACAACCATGAAACGGACAAAACAAATCAACCAAGAAACCTTCCGCAAATCCTGGCGCAGCTACCGTGTTGCACCGGTGGCTTTGGCAATCAGCGCAGTCTTTATGCTGGCTGGCTGCGAACAAGCGGATGAAACCGTCTCTTTGTACCAAAACGCTGACGATTGTTCCCACGCGAATCCATCAATGAGTGAACAATGTACCACCGCCTACAATAATGCCCTGAAAGAAGCAGAGAAAACCGCCCCCAAATATGCCAACCGTGAAGATTGCGTTGCAGAATTTGGTGAGTCGCAATGTACTCAGGCTCCGGCTCAGGCAGGCATGGCAGCACAATCACAAAGCAGCGGCAGCTTCTGGATGCCACTGATGGCTGGCTATATGATGGGCCGTATGATGGGTGGCGGTTATGCCCAACAACCGCTCTTTACCTCTAAAAATGCCGCCAGCCCGGCAAATGGCAAGTTCGTTGATGCCAGCGGCAAGAATTATGGTGCGGCAACCGCGGGTGGCCGTACCATGACGGTGCCGAAAACCGCCATGGCCCCCAAACCTGCAGTGACCAACACCATCACCCGTGGTGGCTTTGGTGAAACCGTTGCCAAACAGACCAGTATGCAGCGCAGCAGTAGCGCTAGCTCTTCGAGCTCACGCAGCATGGGCGGTTAATGCATGAAACGCATTGCAATTACCGAACGCCCCGACTGGCGGGAAAGAGCTACTGAATTTGGTTTCAACTTCCACACCATGTATGGCGAGCCCTACTGGTGTGAAGATGCTTATTATCAGTTCACCCTGGCGCAAATCGAAGAGATTGAAGAGGCCACTGCCGAACTGCACCAGATGTGCCTGAAAGTGGTGGAAAAAGTGGTCAACAGCGATGAGCTGATGACCAAATTCCGTATTCCAAAGCATACTTGGGATTTCGTGCGCAACTCTTGGCGTACCCATCAGCCATCACTCTATTCGCGGCTGGACCTGGCTTATGATGGGGTCAACCCACCCAAACTGCTGGAGAACAACGCCGATACGCCAACCTCGCTGTATGAGTCGGCCTTTTTCCAATGGTTATGGTTGGAAGACCAAATCAATGCCGGTAAGTTGGACCCGCAATCCGATCAATACAACAGTCTGCAAGAAAAACTGATTGAGCGTTTTGCCGATCTGCAAGCCCACCATGGCTTTAGCCTATTGCATCTGGCCTGCTGCCAAGACAGCGAGGAAGATCGCGGCACGGTGCAATATCTGCAGGACTGTGCTTTCGAAGCCGGGCTACCGACCGAATTCCTGTTTATGGAGGAGATTGGTCTGGGTGAGAAAGGCCAGTTTACTGACCAGCAAGACCAAGTGATCAGTAACCTGTTCAAACTCTACCCTTGGGAGTTTATGCTGCGGGAAATGTTTTCTACCAAGCTGGAAGATGCCGGTGTACGCTGGTTAGAACCCGCCTGGAAGAGCATTATTTCCAACAAAGCACTCTTACCGCTGTTGTGGGAGATGTTCCCCGACCACCCGAATCTGTTGCCTGCTTATTTCGCCGAAGATGATCATCCACCGATGGAACACTACGTCACCAAGCCGCTGTTTTCCCGTGAAGGAGCCAATATCCAGATCGTGAAAAATGGCCAGGAAGTGGTGCGTGTTGATGGGCCTTATGGCGAAGAAGGCATGATTGTGCAGCAATTCTGTCCACTACCGCAGTTTGAAGGCAGCTATACGCTGATCGGTAGTTGGCTGGTGAATGATCAACCTTGTGGTATTGGTCTGCGTGAAGACCGTGAATTGATCACTCAGGATCTGTCGCGTTTTTATCCGCATATTATTCTTGGTTGATGACTATCCTTTAAATAATTCGAGTTGTTGTTCAAAACACCAAGCGTTTTGAACAACACTTGCGTTAGCCCGCAAGGGATAACCTCATAAATGAGGTTCACTGCCACCAGGAGCATTGTCCACTATATAACTAGTACAGCGAATATATAACTGGTGCGGCAATGTGGAGACGATTATAGCAAGCATAAAATAATGCCATGATAAACCGCCCATTTTCGGCGGGTCCAGATTGTAGACAACATGCAAGTTTCCCCCTCTCAAATGCACGCTTAACAACCTGCAGAAATAAAGTCACCATTTAAGCTGACTGGAATCACTGAGTTGAATAAAACTAACGCAAACAATATTAATACGATCCCCCCGAGCATCATGATCACTCGAGCAACCTGCGGAAAATAAACATTAAAAACTGTGCTACTGGTATTAATAAAACGCTCCCGCAGATGGTGCACAAGGGTTGCCAGAATCATGATTGATAGCGCGGTACCCAACGCCATACTCATGGCGGAAATAACCCCCCAAGTAAATATGCCCATTGCATTCGCAAAAACCAGGAGCATGATCGCACCACTACAAGGGCGAACACCTATAGCGGCAATGACCCAAAGGGTATGGCGCCAGTCCCCCGCCAGTTCATTGGCGTTAGGTAAATGCCGATGTCCACAACCACACGTTTCATCGTGACTATGTGCTGGTGGGGCAACGGCAGAGGGTAATACGGATGATCGCTGTAATGTACGGATCGTCAGTGGTCTGGTCATAAATGATTTATCTAGGCGAAATCCACTGGCACGCAGCAATAATATCAGACCAAAACAGGCGATAAGCACCGCACTCCCTTTCTCTACCCAATAGCGACTGAGGCTAAGGTCACCCATTGAAAAATTTAAGATAATCGCCAATATCAAAACGAACAGAATAGCCGTCAAGCCTTGCAACAGACTGCCGAGTAGGGTCACCAAAAGACTGCGAGGCAACTGTTGTCGATGAGTGGACAGATATGTGGTAATTACAAATTTACCATGCCCCGGCCCGATAGAATGGAGAAATCCATAGGCAAAACTGCCCAAGACTAACATGACTCCCCCATTATATTGATGCGCCCGTAGTTGCAGGAGGTAACTTACCAGCGAGCGGTGCATATAAATCTGGGTATTAATGCAGAACTGAACAAAATCCGCCCAATAACGAACGAATACAAAAAGCGATGAAGTAAGCAGTAACCCTATGACTCCGATGCTAATCATACCCGTCAGAGTGATATTGACTGATTGTGTTCTCATGGCTTATCAGACTCAAGTTGTGTGCACCGGGCGACACCCGTATATGCCGCGTTATTCGGCCCAAGCAGGACCACCCACTGAGGGGCTATGATGGGATACATCCCTGTATCCCACCCTACGGGCCGACTGAATGCCGTTCAAATTTGCTCTTGGCAAATTTGTCGGCGGCTGGCACCGCTACGCCCCCTTCAACAGGCTTCCCCTAATAATAGACTTGATCAAGCGTTTTCAAGTTAATTGAGTATATAAGATTGATATTTAATAAGACTGAACGTGCGATATTACTCTTCGAACCACGGGGAAACAGGATCTGGGTAGGTGAGCCACTTCTCGGGCCCTTCCGCCATTTCCTGCTCAGTGAGTAGCGCTGCATCAAGTTGGCTGCGTAATACATTTTCATCCATATCTATCCCGATAAAAACCAGCTCTTGGCGAGCATCCCCTACATCATCAATCCAATGCGATGCGATAAAATCGAGAGATTCCGTATCTGTCGGCCACTCCGATTGCGGAACGTTTACCCACCACATTCCACCTAACCCCTGATGTGCCACACCGCCCGCCTGCGACCATGTTCCAACATATTCCGGACGACTTGCAAGCCAATAATAGCCTTTAGATCTGATGACACCAGTCAACTCATTTTCCATGATTTGCCAGAAGCGTGCAGGGTGAAAAGGCCGACGAGCCCGGAATGTAAAACTGGAGATACCGTATTCATCAGTTTCAGGAAGATGCTCTCCCCGTAATTCTTTCAGCCAACCAGGAGCCTGAGCTGCTCTCTCGAAATCAAACAGACCGGTATTAAGTACCTGCTCTAGCGAAACAACACCATATTGTGCGTTGATGATTTTTGCCACGGGGTTAAGGGAACGGATAATAGCAACGAGTTTCTCTTTTTGAGCCTTATCTATCAGGTCGATTTTATTGAGAATAAGCACGTCACAGAATTCAATTTGCTCAATAAGCAGATCTACAACACTACGTTCGTCTTCTTCACCTAAAGATTCACCACGTGACTGAATACTATCTTCAGATTCATAGTCGTTTAGAAAATTCCAAGCATCGACAACTGTTACCATGGTATCCAGCCTGGCAATATGTGACAGACTCTCTCCATCATCGCCAGCAAAGGTAAAGGTTTCAGCGATTGGTAAAGGTTCAGAAATCCCGGTCGATTCGATCACTAACTGGTCAAAACGCCCCTCTTTGGCCAGTTGATTGACTTCCAGTAACAGATCTTCACGTAATGTGCAGCAGATGCAGCCATTACTCATCTCTACTAACTTTTCATCTGTTCGGGAAAGTGCTGCGCCGCCATCTCTAACCAAAGAAGCATCAATGTTGACTTCTGACATATCGTTAACGATAACAGCAATACGCCTGCCTTCGCGGTTATTTAAGATATGATTGAGCAACGTGGTCTTTCCTGCGCCCAAGAAGCCAGATAACACGGTGACAGGTAATCGGCTATCTTTTGTAATCCCTAGTGAAACCTCTGACATTGCTCACTGTTCTCCCAATACTTTCATCAATAATCCATTAATCGTGTTTACCCCGCCAATTCCGTTACGGGGCTCGTTGACGGTAATCCCGCACAAACATTTGAATGCCACCTCGATATTATTACGTTATAACATAACAATATCAATTGCCAATTTGATCGTTACCATTGAACCCGTGCAGTCATGCGGGAAGAGTTGGCTTTAATAAGCGCGGTCTGTGGAGGATTACCAGGCTAGACAGTACCTGGCCGCGCAAAGCCGGGGAGCTGCTGTATAGCCCGGGGGAATGACGAACCACCAAAGCGCATTATTCTGCCCCTCGCTGGTTATCCGTAAATCTTGCGGCTATGGGGTATAATATTCCACCTTGAGATATCGATATTGATGTTGCCTTTGAAGAAGGATACCAAGATGTGGCGAACACAATCCCCGCGCATTTTATTACTCGCATTTACGCTGCTGGCTCCAGCCGCCTTTGCCAGTACCTGGAATATATGTCTGCTTGATGTACAGATTCGCGCCATCAAAACCAAGGACTACCCGCGACTCGAGGCGCAAATAGTGCGGGTTACCCCAGAAACAGCCAGCGTTGAGTGCCCAACCGTGGGGGAAATAATCACATTTAATCCTGAAACAACGGATTATCAAAAGATAGTCCCCCGCCGCCAATGGCCGAAGAAAGGAGAGATGGTGCAGATTCGCTATCGTTATATTGATGGTATCTGTAAGGGAGAAGGGCGCGACGATTACCCATGCCGTATCAAGCACTATCCGTTGGTTGGTCATTAAGCGCAGGGGCGGTAAATGAAACAGCACCCTGCGACGACATATTCCCAAGTTTATTTAAGTTGCAGCAGAAAAAAACCAGGAGCATAGCCCCCCTGCTAATTACTATTTTGACTAACGATTTAGTAGTCCTCAAATCCCGTGTAGAGCCGGCGAAAAGCCATCGGCACCATCCCTGCCTCGCGCTTGAAGAATTTGACGAAATTTGTTGGTTCGTCAAAACCAAGATCGATGCTAATCCCACCTACGGGTTGCATTGTATGAACCAGCAAACGTTTAGCCTCAAGTACAATGCGCTGAGTTAAATAAGTTTTGGCTGTAACGCCTGTCACAGCCAAAACAGAACGGTTCAGGCTCTTTTCAGAACAACCCAATTTCAACGCATATTGATGAATATGGTGTTGAGTGTGCAGCCACTCTTCAACCAACGCCTTGAAAAGCTGAAATCTATTTGATGCGGCTTTGCCTATGGCATCTTGCGGATTGACGCTGCTACTAACAAATAACTGCAATCGTAACAGTAAATAAAACAAAGCCGTTCTCAACAAAAAATTCCCTTCAGCTTGCTCGTTATATTTCCTAGTATCACGCACCATTTGGGAAATGATCGTCAGCACAGCCT
Source organism: Serratia sp. HNCC26DJ244 (assembly GCF_057180565.1). Taxonomy (NCBI): domain Bacteria; kingdom Pseudomonadati; phylum Pseudomonadota; class Gammaproteobacteria; order Enterobacterales; family Yersiniaceae; genus Serratia; species Serratia sp. HNCC26DJ244. The sequence goes on from NZ_JBXUGO010000005.1 coordinate 222,599, forward strand.
CCTGCTCATCTGCAGGGGGTTCCATCAAAGTCGGCAATAACTCAAAAGTATCATTGATGTTGGTGTTCAGCCTGAGTCCGTGACTTGTCGGTATGGCTTCTGGTTTGAATACGACAAGCCAACCATCCCATTCTGATTCAAAGTCAAAAGTATGCACCTGACCAGGTTTGACTAAAAGCAGACTACCGACCCGGCATCGTATAGGCACAAAGTCCACCAAGTGACTGAAATCCCCTTCTGTAACGACTATCAGGTGGCAAAAATCCACTCGATGAGGCAGGTTCCGCCAACGTCCCGTTTTGGCACGTGATCGCAAGTCACCAAATCGTATTACCTGTACATCCAAGGGTGCCGAATATTTGACTAGCTCAATAGACTGAAATGAAGTCATATGCTCACCCTTTTTTAAAATTGTCCCTATTTTACCATCGAAGGCCACTTTTTTACCTCGATTAAATGACGGTTCTACATAATCATGGTCGCTGTCAAAACGAAGGCGAAAAATTGTGATTGGTGTCGCCCACAGCCCTTGTCTGTGGTGCGGCCACCAAGGTAATCCGAGATGAACTCAGCATGCCAGGCACGTTGAAGGGAATTCGAGATGAGGAATTGCTCCGCAAAGTGCAGCAACTTGAAAAAGCATTGTCTAAATTCATTAACGCCAAACATTGAGATGCATCGACATCCGAATAAATCCGTTCATTACCATCAGGAGTATTTAAAGTGACTAAAGACCAAATTCAAGCAATCGTGGCCCCATTCTACCATCAGGCATTGACTGTCAATCAAGACACCACCGCCACTGCCGTGTTAGAAAAAATCCTCGCAGATAATTTCCAATCCATCAACAGCCAAGAAGTCAAAGACAAAGCGACGCTGATAAAACAAGTTGGTTTTTTCTGGCAATTGATCCCCGATCTGAAATGGGAACCGCAAGATTGGGTGATCGATGTAGATGGAAAAAAAGTCGTCGTGCGCTCAGTGGCAACCGGTACACCAAAAGGTAATTTCATGGGTATGGAACTGGATGGCAGCAAGTCGTTCAAAATCGACACCACCGACATCCATGAAATCGACAACGGCCAGATCGTACGGGTTCACCACCTCGAAGATTGGGCCACTGCGCTAAAGCAGCTTAAGAACTGATTTAATTTCCGTTGCCTGTGGGCGGGAATTGCGACAACGCGAGTGCATAGCGAGCAACTGATGACAATGCTGGATGGCATCAATCACTCAGGGCTGGCAAAATATGTTTTCGGGCGTGGCGTCATCGTTGTTACGGCTCGCATTTGAAACCACAATCTACGCAAATGTGAGCCCTGACAACCACGATCCCGGTTACAACTACCGTATTTATGGTGCCACTAGCATCAACCGACCTGTACCGACAGCATGCTGAGGGCCCCCATTTCGATCCCATCAACCGGGATCGACATCGCTTCTTTGCCATCCCAACTCCCTAGGATGTACAACAGTGGCAGGTAATGTTCTGGCGTTGGGTTCGACAACATCGCCCCTTCATGCTGGTGATAATTCACCAACGGATGATGTTCACCCTGATAATCAAGATGGTCACGGACATATTGGTTAAAAGACTCCGCCCATGGATAGGGGCTGACATCTTGCTGCCATTTCAGCATACGCAGGTTATGTACCACATTGCCACTAGCCACCAGCATCACCCCTTGATCACGAAGGGCTGACAGCTTACGGCCTAGTTGATAGTGATATTCTGCTGGCTGGGTCCCATCAATACTCAATTGCACCACCGGAATATCCGCTTGTGGATACATCTTGATTAAAACTCCCCAGCTACCATGATCAAGCCCCCACTCGCTGGTATCGGCGATAACCTTAACCGGGGCCAGTAAACGTTGCAGTTCTGCCGCCAGTTCAGGCGAGCCGGGTGCCGGATATTGGATATCAAACAATGCCTGAGGAAAACCACCAAAGTCATGGATGGTTTTCGGCTGAGCCATTGCGGTGACTGCGGTCATTTGCAGGTACCAGTGAGCAGAAATAGCCACAATCGCCCTGGGCCTTGGCAATTGTTCACCCAGCGCACGCCATGCCTGCGTATAACGGTTTTCTTCCAACACGTTCATCGGGCTACCGTGGCCAAGAAAAAGAGCGGGCATACGAGAAGTGGTCATAAATTACCCTCAGCTTAGAATAATAATTCGTCTGCCGATGACATTACGCTCTTCACGCAATTAAAAAAGTCAGATAAGTATGATAAAGATTTTCAATAAATTTGAATTACTGTATTTAGCCAATAAAAAAGCCGCATCGCGGCTTTTTTATATTCATCAGTCAATTAACTGACTTTTTTTCCTGTGCCTGACGGTAAGCCACCAGATCTTCGATGGTCAACACCACCATGTCATGTTGCTTGGCAAAGGTGATCACTTCAGGGGCACGTGCCATGCTGCCGTCATCATTGGTCAATTCACACAGCACACCTGCGGGTTTAAACCCTGCCAGGGAAACCAGGTCAACCGTTGCTTCGGTATGGCCTCGGCGGCTCAATACGCCACCGGGTTGCGCACGTAGTGGGAAAACATGACCAGGGCGATGCAAATCACTGGGTTTGGCATTATCAGCAATCGCCGCACGGATAGTGGTCAGGCGATCAGCCGCAGAAACACCGGTGGTGACACCTTGTGCCGCTTCAATGGTCACGGTGAACGCCGTCTGGAATTGGCTGGAGTTATTGCTGACCATCATCGGCAATTCGAGCTGCTGACGACGCTCTTCGGGGATACAGAGGCACACAATACCGCTACAATGGCGAATGGTCAGCGCCATCTGCTCAACGGTCATGGTTTCTGCGGCGAAAATCATGTCACCTTCGTTTTCACGATTCTCATCATCAAGCACCATCACACCACGTCCATTACGCAGTGCCTCCAGAGCATGTTCAACGCGTTCTAACGGCGTACCGAAATCTGAAAGTAGAGTCTGATTCATGGTAAAAAAACCTCATTAATATTATGGATTACCAGAATCAGGGCGATCTTGAGGAGTGGCCATCACAATAGCCGAAAAAATAACGCAAGCGGGCTTCGGCCCGGCAGGTGTCGTTACTCTCTCCCATCCGGACTATCACCGTCGGCTCCGGAATTACACCGGATCTGCTGACCTCTAACCCACTCCAAAGAGACAGGCTGAGCGCTCGCGGGCTTTCACCGTAAAAGATGATTTACCGCCGGTGGGGACTTGCACCCCGCCCTGAGAATAAGCCTACAAACTATAAACCTATCCCCTGTCTCTTTCAACTGAGTTCATCGCAAGAGGTTAATAGTTTATCTGGCAGGCAACACGCATTACACTAGACGGTAGCCACCCAATATCAGAAAGGGAAACACCACCATGATTGACCCGAAAAAAATTGAACAGATCGCACGCCAAGTACAAGAATCGCTGCCTAAAGGCGTCCGTGAATTCGGGGAAGACGTTGAGAAAAAAGTCCGCCAGGTATTGCAAGCACAACTAACCCGCCTGGATTTAGTCAGTCGCGAAGAGTTTGATATTCAGACCCAAGTATTACTGCGCACCCGTGAAAAACTGGCTCTGCTGGAACAGCGCCTGTCTGAGTTGGAAAACCAACGCCACAGCGCAGTAGTCACCAAACCCGAAGAGTAATAGCGGATTTCTCCGCCATCATTATCAGGTGCGAGCCCCTCTAGGTGGGTTCGCAATAACTGTCGGTTCGCAATAAATGTGGCTTTTGCTTATTGCTTGCGGACCACCGCTGGCAGCTTACGCGGCATCACCAGCCAGATAACCACGAACATTCCCAGTGCATACAGGCTTTCCCAGCCAATAATCACCAGCAACAGCAAGCACAGTAACGAGCCGACAATCGCCATCAGCCGGGAGCGCCCCTGTAATATCCGCCAGCCCGCCAGCATACACAGCAGATAAATCAGCACAAAAATCCCATTGGCATAGACCAACAACATATCCAACGGCAATTCCAGGGTATGAATCAGCAAGGTAAAGCTCAGGCAACTGACTGCCACCGCATTCAGTGCATTAACGGGAACCTGCCCAGCGGAGAGTTTAGCTAACGGGCTCGCGGGTCTCTGTTGTGCTTGTGACCACACCAGCCGGGCAAAACTCTGGGTATAAATATTCACGCTGGCAAAGCAAGCCAGATAACCGATGATGCAGGCAACCCATAACGCATGTTCGCCAAAGAGCTGCACCACAATGCCTGGCAGTGAAGCCGCCGCTGCCTGATCCTCACTATATGCATTGAAATGCAACACCGCGACAGTACAGCCCCAATAGACCGCCCCCGCGACCGTCAACCCCACCAGCAACGCCCGGGGAAAATCCCGTTCCGGGTTACGAAATTCTGTCGCCAGATGAGCAAAAGCCTCCAGCCCGACAAAACACCAGAACATCACGGCAAGTGCGTGGAACATATTAGTTGAAGAGATATCGTGGATAGCTGGCCAAGCGATCTGTGCTGGGGTGATCCCCCCTTGCAGCCAGATCGCCACCACCAATGCGATCACCAAAAGAGCGATCAACGTCTGAATATTCGCGCTGGAACCAGCACTACGTAGGCCCAGTAACCAAATCACCACCAGTGTGGCGATTTCAACCAACAGTAATTGATTAGAGCCCCAACCAAATGCCGCTTGCCAGAAACCCACCGCAATCTGCAAGGCCGCAGGCAACCCCACCGGGATCACGGAAAGAAATAGCCAGGCGGTGACTTTGGCCATTCGCGGGCCAAACGCCAGGCCAACAAAGTGCGCAGCCCCTCCGGCACTGGGAAAATGGCGCCCCAATGCGGCAAAGGCAATGGCAATCGGAAAGACCAATATCAACAATATTGGCCAAGCCCACAGGCTGTCACTTCCCGCCACCAGTGCAGCCAAGGCGGGTACGGCAAAGACCCCGGTACCCAACAGTGAAGTGGACAACAGCCCCACGCCTTGTAACAAACTGAGTTCTTGCTTTAGTCCGCTCACTGTACACCGCCTTGTAAACCCAACCACCATACAAACAAATTGTAGCCGAGTTAATGGCCCTTAGTTACTGGAGCGATCCTTGATGGCTTTAATGATATTGGTCGTTGATAACCCATCCTCAAAGTTTAGTACTTTGACCTCACCGCCATTAGCCCAGACTTCAACACTACCGGCAATTTCATGCGGTTGATAATCGCCACCTTTGACCAACAGATCAGGCAAAATATCGGCGATAAGACGCTGCGGGGTATCTTCTTCAAACGACACCACCCAATCGACAGCTTCCAGTGCAGCTAACACCACCATGCGGTTTTCCAGCGGATTAATTGGCCGGGTTTCCCCTTTCAGGCGTTTAGTGGACGCGTCACTATTCACTGCAACAATCAGGCGATCACCCAATTTACGGGCGTTTGCCAGGTAAGAGACATGGCCGGCATGGAGAATATCGAAAATGCCATTGGTCATCACCACTTTCTCACCCCGTTGGCGCGCCTGTGCCACGGTCTTTTTCAGTTCAGCTTCGCTCATGACACCAAAACCGGTTTTTGCCCGGCCACGAATGGCATTTTCCAGCTCAATAGGGGAAACGGTGGAGGTACCCAATTTACCGACCACCACACCAGCGGCAGCATTAGCCAGGAAACAGGCATCTTCCAAGGTATTGCCTGCGGCCAGTGCCGCGGCCAACACACCGATAACCGTATCACCGGCGCCGGTCACGTCGAACACTTCTTGCGCCAGGGTAGGCAAATGCAGCGGAGCCTGCCCCTGTTGTAACAGGGTCATCCCTTGTTCTGAACGGGTAATTAACAATGCTGACAACTCATACTCCGCCACCAGCTTGATGCCCCGCTCAACCAATTCGGCTTCACTCTTGCAATGACCAACTACCGCTTCAAACTCAGACAGGTTTGGCGTCAATAAGGTGGCCCCGCGATAACGTTCAAAATCGGAGCCCTTAGGGTCAATCAATACCGGTACCTTGGCAGCACGCGCCAACTGGATCATCCCTTGTACCTGGCTCAACGCCCCTTTGGCGTAATCCGATAAGACTAGCGCACCAATTTGCGGCAATGCGTGCTGAATGCGATCAAAGATCGGCTGTTGATCAACGTTAGAGAAGCCTTCTTCAAAGTCGAGGCGAATCAACTGTTGATTACGGGAAAGTACCCGTAACTTGGTAATCGTAGGATGGGTAGACACCGACACAAAATCACAGCGCACATTCACTTCACTGAGTTTGGTATTCAGGGCTCGTGCGGCGTCATCAATCCCCGTCAGCCCGACCAGACGAGAGTTGGCACCCAGCGAAGCGATATTCATCGCCACGTTCGCTGCACCACCTGGACGCTCCTCGATAGCCTCAACCTTGACTACCGGCACCGGCGCTTCCGGTGAAATACGGCTGGTCGGCCCGTGCCAATAGCGATCCAACATGACGTCACCCACCACCAATACACTGGCACGGTGAAAATCTGGCAGTGTCACTTTCATCCAATAACTCCCAACAAGTGATATTTCTCATGATTCAAGCGGCAGGAACCCCTTCGCTCACTGCCGCTAGCCATATGATGAGTACAAAAAAAATTTGGCGAATATTAACATAAAAGCCGAAGTAGCCGTAAAAACTGACGACAAATTACCCCAACCATTTACGCCAACTGGCACATACCTGATCACGCTCAGCCGCAAACAACGTCTGACTGACTTTACTGGACTGTTCTTGCAGTGCCAGGTGGTGAATTTCATCACGCATGGTGACATAGGCCGTGGTTAACGCCTGCGCCTCCTGTTCCGGCATGATGTTATAATTGGCCATCAGCTCGAAGATCCGCACATTATCCGACCAACGCGTTAAACGCGGTTCCCCCCCGGCATAACGCAACACCAGGTATTGGGCGATAAATTCAATATCGGTGATGCCACCTTCATCGGCTTTGATATCAAATAGATCACGCTGCTTACTCCCTAAATGGTGGCGCATCTTTTCCCGCATTTCCCGCACTTCTTGTTGCAGTTTGGTGACCTCGCGCGGTTTACACAGAATCTCGTGGCGGATGTGGTCAAATTGCTGATGCAATGCCGGGTCGCCATAGACAATACGCGCCCGCACCAACGCCTGATGTTCCCATGTCCAGGCCTCGTTACGCTGGTAGTCGGCAAACGCCTCTATCGTGCTCACCAGCATCCCCGCCGCACCGGAAGGGCGCAGGCGGGCATCCACCTCGTAGAGAATACCGGAAGAGGTACGGGTGCTGAACAGATGCATGATTCGTTGTGCTAAGCGCAGATAAAACTGGCGACCATCAATACAACGTTCGCCGTCAGTCATCACTTCCGGTGGGCAATCCAACAGAAAGACCAGATCGAGATCTGAGCTGTAGCCCAATTCCCAGCCCCCCAGCTTACCGTAGCCGATAACCGCGAACCCGCGCCCCTCACGCTCATGTAAATGGGTGGGTTGACCGTAACGGGCAGACATATCCATCCAGGCCTGCTGCACCACCGTATCAATGATGGCTTCTGCCAGATAGGTTAAGTGATCACTCACTTTCATCACTGGCAGAACTTCAGCAATATCTGCGGCGGCAATACGCAATTGCTGCGCCTGCTTGAACTGGCGCAATGCTTCTAACTGCTGCTCTTCATCATCTTCCGGGACCCGCAGGCGGTATTGGCGCAATTCACTGCAATACGCCCCTGGAGCCACCGGTTGATACAGCGTGGAGGTATCCAGCAATTCATCCAACAGTAGCGGATAACGTGCCAATTGGCTGGTGACCATCGGTGATGCCGCACAAAGACGAATCAGGTGGCTAAGGGCCGCATGGTTTTCCATCAGCAGCTCAAGATAGGTGGTGCGGGTAACAATGCTCAGCAGTAATTGACTCAAGCGCACCAACACCGTGGTCACATCATGACGTGGGCACACTTCAGCCAATAGGCGTGGCATCAATTGATCCAACACATCTCGCCCACGTGGACCGATAGTCCGCTTGTCTACATCATGACGGAAGCTGGCAATGGTATGCAGCATCTGCTTGCGCGACTCTGGATTCAGATGGGGCGTCAAAGGGGCCAGTTCGTTCTCATCCAGCGCATCCTGCCAGAGGCTATGGAAATGCTGATAGTTGGGATCTTCACCCACATCCGGGCTGTCGTCGCCAATCAGCTCATCAAACACTGCTCGCACTTGCTGCATATGGTTATCCAGCAGGGTGACCAGCGCTTGCCAATCCGCTTGCCCCATCCCCCAAGCCAAGCGAGCCTGATCCAGCTCATCCTGCGGCAAGGTTTGCGTTTGTTGATCACCAATCGCCTGAAGCAGGTTCTCCAAGCGCCGTAGCAATAGATAGCTCTCACTGAGTGAAGCAACCTGTTGCTCAGCCAGCAGCCCTAACGCCCCCACGGCTTGCAATGTGGGTAACAGCGAACTCCCTTGTAAATCCGGCTCACGCCCACCGCGGATCAATTGGAATACCTGGGTAATAAACTCAATTTCGCGAATACCGCCGGCACCCAGCTTGATATTGTCTTTCAACCCCCGCCGCCGCACTTCACGGGCGATCATGCTCTTCATATTACGCAGCGACTGGATCACACTGAAATCGATATAGCGACGGAACACAAAGGGCCGCAACAGGTTACGCAGTTCCTGACTGTAAGGGTCTTCCGCCCCGCCCATCAAGCGCGCCTTCACCATGGCATAACGTTCCCAATCCCGCCCCTGCTCTTGGTAATAATCCTCCAGCGCGGCAAAGCTCATCACCAAGGGCCCGCTATCACCAAAGGGCCGCAGGCGCATGTCGACACGATAGACAAAACCATCAATAGTTTGCTGATCCAGCACCTTGATCACCCGTTGCCCCAAACGGGTAAAGAACTGGGCATTATCCAACTCACGCCGCCCGCCCTGAGTGTGACCATTTTCCGGATAGGCGAAAATCAGATCGATATCAGAAGAAAAATTCAGTTCCCCACCGCCCAGTTTGCCCATCCCCAGGATCAGCAATGGCTGGGGTTCGCCCTGGGCATTACAAGGGGTCCCCCATTCGCAACAGCAGGTTTGATATAGCCAGTCACGGGCGCTGACGATCAGCGTTTCCGCCAAGGCGCTCAACTGCTGCAGTGTATCTTGCGTTGAACACAACTGTAGGGCCTGCGCCCAGGCAATGCGCACCAGGCTTTCACGGCGGAACAGGCGCAATACCTGCATTAACTGCCCTTCGTCACGCACATCTTCAAGTGTGTCCTGCAACCAGGCGGCATAATGCTGCCACTCATCCGCCACTGGCGGTTGCTTGCGCAGCGTCTCTAACCATTCCGGGTGGTGAAGCAACATGTCACTGACAAAATCGCTCGACACCAGAACAGCCTGTTCGGTGTTACTGAGCACCATTTCGGCACCCAACGTTTCCTGAAAACGCTGCACAATATTCTGTGCCTGGCGCTTTAATGCAGCAGAGAGTGGCAACATAGTGATGGACCTGTGCTGTGGCCTGCCAGCCATGATTAATAAACTTGGGTATAGACCCTTTAACTTAACCAAAACGACGCATGGGAAAGCGCCTGTTTACGACAAGATTCATACCAGCCCTGGCGATTCTCGGCGACAGCAGATTGCAACTCACGCCAACCCGCAATATAGGGTTCGGTTTCGCTATCAGGATAAGCGCCAGACAGTAATAGCAACGACAGTACCTGCCGGGTCAAACGTGGCAATTGCTCTTGGTAATCATCTTCGCTCAGTCTCTGCGCGAAAGCCGCTTTCAACTCCGCCACACAGCGCGCCAACATAATATCGCAGAAACGTTTGAAGGAACCGCCCAGCTTGACCTGTGCTTTACTATCAATAAAGGGTCGCCATGCAGCGGTCACTAACCACGACGTAAGTACCAACTTACCTTGCAGGTACTCTGGGCTGTAACACAACACCTGAGGCTCGGTGGTTTTTGCCTCCAGCAACGGCTCCAGTGCCGTCAAACAGGCGCGTAAATCCGTACTGGCTTTACGAGGTACCAGACCACCAAACAACACCAGCGTCTGGCGAATCAACGCTATCGCCTCTATCACCCCGTGACGGGCCTGTTGGTCACCACGTAACCAGAGCTCTTCATGATATTGCCAATGACTCAACGCCTGCTCACAGGCAGCCACCATTCCCTGTTCCACGGTGGATTTAGCCGCCAGTTTCAGTACCTTTAGCGGCTGCCGCTCACGGGGGACATTACCTTGCGCCAAGTGGTAACCGCGAGCGGCCTTGCTCAGGCTCCCCTGCCGCAAACCACCTTGTTCAGCCAATTTTGCCGCCAAAGCCAGTAAATCCGCCGTTTCGCCGCTTTTCAGCTCCAGCTCCAGTTCGCATATGGCTTCACTGTCTTCACCTGCACGTACCTCGCCTTGGTCAAAGCCAATCTCGACCTCGCTGTTACCGTAAGTAACCACCCACTTCTCACGCACAAAATCAGTGCGAAACAGCGGCTGCAACGCCTTTTGCAACGGCAGCAACTTGCAACCCTCTGGCCAGATATCCGCAGGGAATTTTTTCAAGCCCAGCGTGGGTTTAGCGATGGCAACATTATATTCTGGCCGCTGATGCAGCCCCCCAATCACCGAACCGGCGGTTTTAAGGGTCATCTCGTATTTGCCATCACAACCACGAATACGCAAACCCATATCATGGTTGCGCATAAAGTTATCGGCAGTTTCATAATAAATATTGGTTAGCTGCTGCGGTGCCACATGCTCATTAGGCCAGGCCGCAAATCGCTCGGAAAGCGTATCGACCGCAGTGGGGGAAACAATAAACTTCAGTTCTATTTCAACACTCATTTTGTTTTTATACTCTAAATCATGCCAGTTATATAAAGACACCAACCACTCACATTCCGCTCTGCTTACCCTGTCAAATCATCCGCAAGTTTGCGGGTATTCTGCAACTTGAATCAAGCTGAGGATGAGATCTCCCCCGGAAAGATAGCTTTCATTCCGGTTTTGCCGTTGCACCATCAGATTTAACACTCTACTATCTTTCCATAAATCCACACAGAAACGATCAAACTATGCCGAAATTACGCCTGATTGGACTTACCATATTCAGTTTTAGCATCACTTGGTGCGCACATGCCGAAGATAAACGCTATATCTCCGATGAATTAAACACCTATGTCCTTAGCGGCCCAGGTAACCAATTTCGTGTTGTCGGCACACTTAATGCCGGCGAAGAAGTCACGCTATTGAACGTCAATGACAGTAACAGTTACGGGCAGATCCGTGATGCCAAAGGGCGCACGGTCTGGATCCCACTAAGTCAACTGAGTCAAACACCCAGCCTGCGCACGCAAGTGCCACTGTTAGAACAGCAGGTGAAAGACCTGACCGATAAATTAGCCAACATTGATAACAGCTGGAACCAACGTACCGCCGACATGCAGCAGAAAGTCGCCACCAGCGACAGCACCATCAATAGTTTGCGCCAAGAAAACCAGAATCTAAAGAATCAGTTGATTGTAGCGCAGAAAAAGGTAGATGCGGTTAACCTGCAGCTTGACGACAAACAACGGACCATTATTCTGCAGTGGTTTATGTACGGTGGTGGCGTCGCGGGTATGGGGTTACTGATTGGCCTACTGCTGCCTCGCCTGGTGCCACGCCGTAAAAACAGCCGCTGGATGAACTAATAACCGTTACCTGCGGTTCAAATATCTGTGGTTGTTGACAAGGTTCTTAAGCTCAAGATACCCGAGCCAAAACCGACCATGGGCATACTAATGACCGATGTTGCCAACAGCCCATCGGTCGGTTTGCCCTGATAACCGCTGTACCCACAATATTCAGGAGCTAAACCGTGAAGACTTACCTGGTCGGCGGCGCTGTACGCGACACCCTGCTTAATCTGCCGGTAGTTGATCGGGACTGGGTGGTGGTGGGTGCCACACCCGATGAACTGCTCGCGCTCGGTTATCAGCCTGTGGGTAAAGACTTCCCGGTATTTCTCAACCCGAAAACCCATGAAGAGTACGCACTGGCACGTACCGAGCGTAAATCGGGTCAGGGGTATACCGGTTTTAACTGCTACGCGGCCCCGGATGTCACCCTTGAAGCAGACTTGATGCGCCGTGATCTCACCATCAATGCCATGGCACAGGAAGACAACGGGAATTTGGTCGATCCCTATCATGGTCAAGCTGACCTTAATGCCCGCATTTTACGCCATGTTTCCCATGCCTTTGCAGAAGATCCGCTACGTGTTTTACGGGTAGCCCGCTTTGCTGCCCGCTTTGCCCCTTTGGGCTTTACCATCGCAGCGGAAACCCAGGCGCTGATGCGTAGCATGGCTGAAAGTGGCGAGTTATCCAGCTTAACCGCAGAACGAGTTTGGAAAGAAACAGAGAAAGCCTTACAGAGCCAGACTCCCCAGGTTTATTTCCAGGTACTACGGGACTGCGGGGCGTTAAAGGTGTTGTTCCCAGAAATTGATGCCTTATTTGGCGTACCGGCACCCGAAAAGTGGCACCCAGAGATCGATACCGGGGTACATACGTTGATGACACTGGCGATAGCCAGCCAACTCAGCGCTGAAGTGGCTATCCGTTTCTCCGCTCTGTGCCACGACTTGGGTAAGGGGCTAACACCGAAAGAACTCTGGCCCCGTCACTACGGTCATGGCCCGGTGGGGGTCAGGTTGGTGGAACAACTCTGCCAACGGTTACGCGTGCCGAACCCACTGCGTGAACTGGCCAAACTGGTGGCGGAATATCATGACCTGATCCACACCGTTGACAAGCTACGCCCGGAAACATTGCTCAAGTTGTTTGATAACATTGATGTGTGGCGTAAACCACAACGTCTGGAACAGATGATCCTCTCCAGCGAAGCCGATGCCCGAGGGCGCACCGGGTTTGAAAACTCACCTTACCCGCAAGGTGACTACTTGCGCCAAGCCTATCTGGTCGCCAACAGCATTTCGGTGAAAGAGGTGGTAGCCAGTGGCCTGCAAGGGCTGGCAATCCGCGATGAAGTGCGCCGCCGCCGCCAGCAAGCACTGGCAGAATGGAAGAAAGAGCAAGCCCCTTCAGCGTAATCATCACGCCAGGGGGGCTTACCCTTTTTACTCAATTACATAAACACCATATAAACCACACCCGCAACGATAAACCGGTAGATAGCAAACGGCACAAACGAAATACGTTTGATCAACTGCAGGAAAGTTTTAATCGCGATCAGCGCGACAACGAAAGCCGTAATAAAACCAACGGCGAACATTGGCAAGTCGGCCAAGGTCAGAAAATGCAGGCTCTTATAGAGATCCAGTATACTGGCCCCCATCATCATCGGTACCGCCAGGATGAAGGAAAACTCAGATGCTGCATAACGGTTTACCCCCACCAGCATACCGCCAGAAATGGTGGATCCTGAACGGGAAAAACCCGGCCACAGCGCCAGACATTGGAAGCAACCGATAGCAAACGCTTGACGATAAGTGATGTCATCCAACCCCACTGCCCGTGGGTTTTTCGGTTTTAGCCATTCCGCTACCAACAGCAGCACACCACCGGCAATCAGGGCATACATGACGTTTTTCGCTTCAAACAGCGATTTGATAAAATCATGAAACAGCAGCCCCAACACCACCGCCGGGAACATCGCCAGCAGGATATGCCCCAACGTCAGGTGCCCTGCCGTCTTCCCTTCATGAACTACTGGTTTACCACCAAAATGAATGCCGATCAGACCAAACAAGCGGCGCCAGAACACCACCACTACCGCCAGAATCGAACCCAGTTGAATAATCACTTCAAAAGTTTTGGCCGTATCCCCAGTAAAACCCAACCATTCCCCAACAATAATCATATGGCCAGTGGAAGAGACCGGTAGGAACTCGGTCAATCCTTCAACCACCCCAAGCACAAATGCCACAAACAATAAATGTACGTCTGTCATCAACCTGCCTACTCCGTTTAAAATTTAACAGCTTATTCTATACCCAGGTTCATTCAAGTTGCAGCCAATATCACTAGCGCATAAAAATGACCGAGTTTCAGACTGGCCGCCTACCGCGTTCAATAATCACCCCAACCCGGTTTGCTTGGGCCACCGCCCCCGGTTTGCTGACTTTAATACGCACCCAAGGAGAGTTAAAACGTTGCAGTAAAATTTCAGCCACCTCTTCCGCTACACGCTCTACCAAAGCAAAACGATTAGGTTGTACATGCCCAATCACCGCCTCACTGACATCCGCGTAGCTTAGGCAGTCATTCACATCATCACTGGCTGCGGCTTGGCGATTATCCCAGGCCATTTCGATATCGAACACCAGCTTCTGTTGAATGGTCTGTTCCCAGTCATAAACACCAATGGTGGTGATCACACTAAGTTCTTCAATAAATACGATATCCATCACGTCATTCTCAGTTTTTGCCCTTGCCAGTACCACTTCTGGCTGAATATGCGTATTATCCATGGATATTGTAAGTAAAACGACCATTATTAAACGGAACCGCGTTATGAGTGCTACCGCGCTTGGCATGATTATCTTCGCGTATCTGTGTGGCTCAATTTCCAGTGCGATCCTGGTTTGCCGGATCGCCGGGCTACCTGATCCGCGTGAACAAGGGTCAGGAAATCCTGGGGCCACCAATGTGCTGCGTATTGGCGGGCGCTTGGCGGCACTAGCGGTATTACTGTTTGATATTATCAAGGGGATGCTGCCGGTCTGGCTGGCTTATTGGCTCAACCTGCCACCGCTATACTTGGGGTTAACCGCCATCGCCGCCTGCCTTGGGCATATTTACCCGGTGTTCTTCCATTTTCGTGGGGGGAAAGGCGTCGCCACTGCATTCGGTGCCATTGCGCCAATCAGTTGGGACCTCACCGGCCTGATGACCGGAACCTGGCTGCTGACGGTACTATTGAGTGGTTATTCCTCACTGGGGGCAATCATCAGCGCACTCATTGCACCGTTTTACGTCTGGTGGTTCAAGCCGCAGTTCACCTTCCCGGTCGCTATGCTCTCGTGCCTGATCCTGTTGCGCCATCACGACAATATTCAGCGCCTGTGGCGTGGGCAAGAAGGGAAAATCTGGGGGAAATTCCGCAAAAAAAATAAAGAAACAGCGGAGTCGGCAGAAAAAAAAGAAGAGTAATCAGCGGCTAAGTTATCTATTCAAGCTTAATCCAGCCGCTGTTTATCTATTCACTTGGCGCTATCTAGCGTGATGGGGTTGAAATCAACCGCAGGCAACTCTGCCAGTGGCCAGCGTGGGTGCACCGAAACACTCAATTCACTATCGGCGCCGTTTTTCAGCCGGATCATCCCGGCGTAGGCAATCATGGCACCGTTATCGGTACAAAATTCCGGGCGAGCATAAAAAACCTCACCCCGACGTTTTTTCATCATTTCCGCCAGTTTATGGCGTAACGTCTGGTTTGCACTCACACCACCTGCAACCACCAGCCGCTTAAGGCCGGTTTGCTCCAACGCACGTTTACACTTGATGGCTAAGGTTTCTACCACCGCATCCTCAAATGCCCAGGCGATATCAGCTTGAGTTTGCTCATCGTTACCGTTGGCACGAATCGTATTGGCAGCAAACGTCTTCAAGCCGGAAAAACTGAAATCCAAACCGGGACGGTCCGTCATTGGCCGTGGAAAGGTAAAACGGCCTGGGGTCCCCTGTTGCGCCATTTTTGACAACAATGGTCCACCCGGGTAATCCAACCCCAACAACTTTGCCGTTTTGTCGAATGCTTCACCGGCAGCGTCATCAATCGACTCGCCGAGCAAGGTATATTCACCCACGCCGTTGACACAAATAAGCTGGGTATGGCCACCAGACACCAGTAACGCCACAAAGGGAAAGGCAGGTGGGTTATCCTCCAGCATGGGAGCCAGCAAGTGCCCTTCCATATGATGTACAGGCACCGCAGGGACGTTCCAGGCAAAGGCCAGCGCGCGACCAATGGTAGCCCCAACCAGCAGTGCCCCGACCAAACCCGGGCCCGCGGTATAGGCGACACCATCGATATCCGCCGCCGACAACCCCGCCTCTTTCAGCGCAGCCTGTATCAACGGCACGGTTTTGCGCACATGGTCACGGGAAGCCAGTTCCGGCACCACACCACCATAGTCGGCATGCAGCTTAACCTGGCTGTAAAGTTGATTAGCTAATAAACCGGCTTGGTCGTCATACACTGCAATTCCGGTTTCATCACAGGACGTTTCTATACCCAGTACGCGCATTACATTTCCCATCATTCACGTGCAGCGGTCAGTTTATCACAATCCAGATAGCGTTTACTGCCAATCCGGCAAGTTGAATCAACCTGAAAGGCTGCTTTGGCTAAAGGATAATCATATGAGTTTGCCATGGTGCTTTACAAAGCAGCATGCATTGAAGTAAAATTCCGCACCATTTTGAAAAGGCTGGCGCTTGGCCAGCAGCAAACCGAATTTTATTGAGGTGAGAGGCACATGCCTGTAATTAAAGTACGTGAAAACGAGCCATTTGATGTTGCTCTGCGTCGTTTCAAGCGTTCCTGCGAAAAAGCGGGTGTTTTAGCTGAAGTTCGTCGCCGTGAGTTTTATGAAAAACCAACTACCGAGCGTAAACGTGCTAAAGCTTCTGCGGTAAAGCGTCACGCCAAGAAACTGGCTCGCGAAAACGCACGCCGCACTCGTCTGTATTAATCCTTCGGGGGCAACCCCACCGCGTGTTTGTTGGTTTTAAACAACACGCAGACCGAGTAGTTGCATACGAAGGCCGTGCCTTCCGGAAGGAAAGCGCGGCTTGTTCTTGTTTATAGCTAATATAACAGGGGCTTATGGCTGGGCGAATTCCGCGTGTATTTATCAATGACTTGCTGGCTCGTACCGATATCATCGATCTGATCGATGCGCGGGTGAAGCTTAAAAAGCAGGGCAAGAACTATCACGCATGTTGTCCGTTCCACCACGAGAAAACACCTTCATTCACTGTAAATGGTGAAAAACAGTTTTATCACTGTTTTGGTTGTGGGGCACATGGCAACGCCGTCGATTTCCTGATGAATTACGACAGACTGGAGTTTGTCGAAACCATCGAAGAACTCGCCGCCATGCAGGGTCTGGAAGTGCCTTACGAGGCAGGTAACGGGCCAACGCAAATTGAACGCCATCAGCGCCAAAATCTCTACCAACTGATGGAGCAGCTCAGTACGTTCTATCAACAGTCGCTACATCAACCCAGTGGGTTGTCGGCACGTCATTACCTACAACAACGTGGATTGAGTGATGAGGTTA
Organism: Serratia sp. HNCC26DJ244; assembly: GCF_057180565.1. Lineage (NCBI taxonomy): Bacteria > Pseudomonadati > Pseudomonadota > Gammaproteobacteria > Enterobacterales > Yersiniaceae > Serratia > Serratia sp. HNCC26DJ244. The sequence goes on from NZ_JBXUGO010000005.1 coordinate 239,867, forward strand.
TCCACCATTTTGCCATCGGTTTTGCACCGCCGGGTTGGGATAACGCGCTCAAGCGTTTTGGCGGGAATAGCGACAACCGGGCCGCATTGAATGATGCCGGTATGCTGGTGACCAACGATCAAGGGCGTACTTATGATCGTTTTCGCGAACGTGTGATGTTCCCCATTCGCGACAAACGTGGGCGAGTCATCGCTTTTGGTGGGCGGGTATTGGGTGATGGCTTGCCAAAATACTTGAACTCGCCAGAAACTGAAGTGTTCCACAAAGGCCGCCAGTTATATGGCCTGTATGAAGCACAACAGATTCACTCCACCCCGCAGCGCCTGTTGGTGGTGGAAGGTTATATGGATGTGGTGGCATTAGCGCAATATGGCATAGATTATGCCGTTGCCTCATTAGGCACCTCAACCACGGCGGAACACATTCAGTTACTGTTCCGCGCCACAGATAATGTGATCTGTTGTTATGATGGTGACAGGGCTGGCCGCGAGGCAGCTTGGCGTGCGTTAGAAACCGCACTGCCCTATCTTAATGATGGTCGCCAGTTACGTTTTATGTTTTTGCCTGATGGTGAAGACCCGGACACCTTAGTACGCAAAGAGGGCAAAGAGGCCTTTGAACAACGAATGGAGCTGGCGCAGCCGCTTTCCACTTTCTTATTCGAAACCTTGATGCCACAAGTGGATTTAAGTAGCCCGGATGGTCGCGCCAAACTGAGTACACTGGCACTGCCGTTGATCACTCAGGTGCCCGGAGAAACGTTGCGTTTATATTTGCGTCAACAACTGGGTAGTAAGCTGGGCCTGCTGGATGACAGCCAACTTGATAAGTTGATGCCCAAACAGATGGAAAATGCCAATCCTTATCAGGCCCCCCAGCTAAAGCGCACGACCATGCGTATACTGATAGGTTTACTGGTGCAGAATCCACGTTTGGCTACACTTATACCATCGCTGGAAGGGTTAGAGCAGAGCAAGCAGGCAGGCTTACCGTTATTTTCTGAATTGGTGCAAACCTGTTTAGCACAGCCTGGGCTCAACACTGGCCAGTTGCTGGAGCTCTATCGGGACAATGAATTCAGTCCGCAGCTTGAAACCTTGGCAACATGGAACCATATGATCGTTGAGGATCAAGTTGAACAACATTTTTTAGATACATTGACTAACCTGTATGAGTCAATCTTGGAAAAACGCCAGGAAGATTTAATCGCCCGTGACAGAACGCATGGCCTGAACGCCGATGAGCGTAAAGAACTTTGGTCATTGCAGCTGGCGTTAGCGAAGAAAAACTGAATACCAAACGGCTTAAGTGCCGCTAAAAAACAGGGAAATGCCCTGATATATGTCGCCATAGTGGGCCGCGACAACAATGAAAACGCCCCAAATGCTATTGTTGGCAGTTTAGCCGACCGACACCAACCTAAATACTCTGAAGTGTGGATACCGTCTTATGGAGCAAAACCCGCAGTCACAGCTAAAGCTACTTGTCACCCGCGGTAAGGAGCAAGGCTATCTGACCTATGCTGAGGTCAATGACCATCTGCCGGAAGATATCGTCGACTCCGACCAGATCGAAGACATCATCCAGATGATCAACGACATGGGCATCCAGGTGCTGGAAGAGGCACCGGACGCCGATGATTTGATGCTGGCCGAGAATACCACCGATACTGACGAAGATGCCGCAGAAGCTGCAGCTCAGGTGCTCTCAAGCGTTGAATCCGAAATTGGCCGTACCACTGATCCGGTGCGCATGTATATGCGTGAGATGGGTACCGTTGAACTGTTGACGCGTGAAGGTGAAATCGACATCGCCAAACGCATTGAAGACGGTATCAATCAGGTGCAGTGCTCAGTTGCCGAGTACCCGGAAGCCATTACCTACTTGTTGGAACAATATGATCGTGTCGAAGCGGGCGAAGTGCGCCTGTCTGACCTGATCACCGGCTTTGTCGACCCTAATGCGGAGGAAGAACTTGCGCCAACCGCTACGCACATCGGTTCTGAATTAACACCTGAAGAACAGAATGACGACGAAGAGGACGAAGAAGACGAGGATGATGCTGAAGACGACAACAGCATCGACCCGGAATTGGCACGCCAGAAGTTTCTTGACCTGCGCACCCAACATGAAGCAACCAGCCTGGTTATCAAAACCCATGGCCGTAGCCATGCCAGTGCAGCAGAAGAGATCCTGAAGCTTTCTGAGGTCTTCAAACAGTTCCGTCTGGTGCCTAAACAGTTCGACTTCCTGGTCAACAACATGCGTGCCATGATGGATCGCGTTCGTACTCAAGAACGCCTGATCATGAAACTGTGTGTTGAACAGTGCAAAATGCCGAAGAAAAACTTTGTGACCCTGTTCGCGGGCAACGAAACCAGTACCACCTGGTTTGAAGCTGCACTTGCCATGGCCAAACCATGGGCAGAGAAACTCAAAGAAGTGGCTGACGATGTTCAACGTAGCCTGCAGAAACTGCGCCAGATCGAAGAAGAAACCGGCCTGACCATTGAGCAAGTTAAAGACATCAACCGTCGCATGTCGATTGGCGAAGCCAAAGCTCGCCGCGCGAAGAAGGAGATGGTTGAAGCCAACTTGCGTCTGGTTATCTCTATTGCCAAGAAATACACCAACCGTGGCCTGCAATTCCTGGATCTGATCCAGGAAGGTAATATCGGTTTGATGAAAGCAGTAGATAAGTTTGAATACCGCCGTGGTTATAAGTTCTCGACTTATGCAACTTGGTGGATCCGCCAGGCGATCACCCGTTCTATTGCGGATCAGGCGCGCACTATTCGTATTCCAGTGCATATGATTGAGACCATCAACAAACTCAACCGTATCTCACGCCAGATGCTGCAAGAAATGGGCCGTGAACCGACGCCGGAAGAGTTGGCTGAACGCATGTTAATGCCGGAAGACAAGATCCGTAAGGTGTTGAAGATCGCCAAAGAGCCTATCTCCATGGAAACGCCAATTGGTGATGATGAAGATTCGCATCTTGGTGATTTTATTGAGGATACCACCCTTGAGCTGCCGCTGGATTCTGCCACTTCGGAAAGTCTGCGTTCTGCCACCCACGATGTTCTGGCTGGCCTGACCGCGCGCGAAGCGAAAGTACTACGGATGCGTTTCGGTATTGATATGAATACCGACCACACTCTGGAAGAAGTGGGTAAACAGTTTGACGTTACCCGCGAGCGTATCCGCCAGATCGAAGCTAAAGCGTTGCGTAAACTACGCCACCCAAGCCGCTCGGAAGTGTTACGCAGCTTCTTGGATGATTAAGTTTTTCGACCCAAGCCCCAGCATTGCTGGGGCTTAATTATTGAAAGACAGAATAGACCACCTGCTTATTTTCCATAGTGGAAATACCCGCAGATACCATTCCAGATTCCCCCCAGTTCCTCTAATCAATTCTGTCACCGAAGTGGATACCAGCAGATTTAGTCACCATCAGCCATAAGGCACTCTGCGGGTATTAAGTTGTAAAGACGACCTCCGCGCTTGGAAATATCATCTCAGAAAATACCGCCCTACTTTCCTTTGCCCCTATCCTTACCTCTACCCTAGTCAGGTTCCAAAGCCACGCCCGCTTGCCGTCCCTTGCAGTGGATACCCTTGCCACGGGTCATAACTCTGCAATTTAATGGTGATGGATATCCTCTTGAGATGTAACGCTAATTACATATTACTTTAATATTTTTACCATCATTGAGGACTACAGTGCAGGAGATCATTTTAAACTGATCATTTTAAACAAGGAGAGTAAAACATGCCTATTACCCGCCATCGCCAATCTCATTGGCTCAAGAAATTGTCTTATTTATTTCTCGTTTCATTCTGTTTGACATGTTTGTCAGCCTGTGACTCATCCGACAGTTCTAAATCTTTCAGTGAATTTAAAAAAGAGCAGAAAGAAAATGAAAAAGAGGAAGGAAAAGAAAAAGAAGAAGAAGAGAAAGAGAAAGAGAAAGAGAAAGAGAAAGAGAAAGAGAAAGAGAAAGAGAAAGAGAAAGAGAAAGAGAAAGAAGCCACCATACGTTGCGCCCCTTAATTAGGTTAAAACACCCCCTAATTATCACCTGATATTATAGATGAAATGATCCTTTAGATAATTTTAGTTGCAGGACAAAACGCAAAGCGTTTTGAACAGCGCTTGCGCTGGCTCTTTAGGGCGAGGCCTTGTGCCGAGTAACGTGGTGAACTTATGACTCATCGGTCGTTAAACGATTTGAATGTCACAAAAAATAGCCCGAAATATCAGCCCTATGGAGAAGTAAATCATAAGCACAGCCAGCACATCGACAACTTTCATTATTAAAGCGAAGAATAAGGGAAACAGGACTCCGTTATGACTATTGATAAAAGCAAACGCAAATTTTTAAAAGGGTCATTAAGCACCGTTGCTGCGATGACTGCTATGCAAATGTTCCCACCTAGCATTCAAAAAGCGCTGGCCATTGCGGCAAACAATACAACCGGCACGATTAATGATGTGGAGCATATTGTTATATTTATGCAGGAAAACCGCTCCTTTGATAATTACTTTGGCACGCTCCCTGGCGTGCGTGGTTTTGGCGATCGTTTTACTATTCCATTACCTGACGGCCTCAGCGTTTGGCAACAGAATGATGGTAAAGGGAATACCATATTACCTTATCGTCTTGATCAAAATCAGGGTAATGCGCAACGTGTTGCAGGAACGCCGCATTCTTGGGTTGATGCCAGAAATGCCTGGGATAAAGGGCGCATGACAAACTGGCCTCAATACAAAGAACCTCAATCCATGTCCTATTATGGTGAGCAGGAATTAGAATATCAATTTGCCCTCGCTAATGCTTTTACCCTTTGTGATGGCTATTATTGCTCTCTACATGGTGGAACTAATAGCAACCGTTTATTTCATATGACGGGGACCAATGGCGCAACCACGCCTACCGGCAAGGTCGTGGTTAATAATGTCTTCGATGAGCTCGCCACTGATACTGATCTGAACTACGGTTATGACTGGACCACCTACCCAGAACGTTTGGAAGCTAAAGGCGTATCCTGGAAGGTTTATCAAAATATGCCGGATAACTTTACTGACAATCCATTGGCGGGGTTCACTCAATATCGCGAAGCCAATATCCTTTCTGGCAAGCCAGTCTATAACGATCTTCAACCGGAAGAAAACCCGAGTTATGATCCGGCAACCGATAGCAAAGGATTATATAAAGGTATTGCTAATACCATGTCCGATGGTGGTTTTTTAGCGAGCTTTAAACAGGACATCTTGTCAGGTAATTTGCCGCAGGTAACTTGGATTATTGCTCCTGCTGCCTATTCCGAACACCCTGGCCCTTCAAGCCCAATACAGGGGGCTTGGTATACCCAGGAAATTCTGGATGCGTTAACGGCTAATCCGGATGTGTGGAGCAAGACAGTATTATTCCTCAATTTCGACGAAAATGATGGCTACTTTGATCATATGCCACCACCTTGTGCCCCTTCTTTGGATGCGGATGGTCAACTTATCGGTAAATCTACGCTTAGTGATAAGGATTTATCGTATGAATATTACACACATCCTACTGTTGATGGCACGAGAATGCCCCCTCAGGACCAAGATTGCTATGGCCCGGGTCCACGGGTGCCCATGTTTGTTATTTCCCCTTGGAGTCGCGGCGGTTGGGTCAATTCACAGCAATTTGATCACACGTCGGTACTACGCTTTCTGGAAACCCGTTTTGGCATAGCCGAAGAAAACATTAGCCCTTTCCGGCGTGCGGTGTTCGGCGATTTGACCAGTACATTTAACTTTGCCAACCCTAATTTTGAGCAAATGCCCGCCCTCGCAGGTCGAAATACCAAAGACAATGCGGATACATTGCGCAATGAACAGCAAAAGAAGCTAAAAATTCCTGTTCCATCACAACAAGACTTGCCAGTACAGCAACCGGGTATAAAACCAGCGCGTGCTTTGCCTTATGAACTCCACACCAGCGCCCGCACTGATGCTAAGGCCCAAGTCGTCAGCCTGATCTTTTCCAATACGGGCAGTGAGGCGGCGGTATTCCATGTATACGATAAGTTGCATCTGGATCGCGTACCGCGCCGTTATGTTGTTGAGGCAGGTAAACTATTAGACGATATCTGGGCACTTGATGATGACGGGCGTTATGATTTGTGGGTATTAGGCCCCAACGGCTATCACCGTGCTTTTGCTGGTGTATTAACTCAGGATAGTGCTGCTGCTAATCCCGAAATACGTGTTTGCTATAACATTACGACAGGTGGCGTGATAGTGACGTTGATGAACAACGGTACGCAACCCTGCGTCTTTAACGTATCGGCCAAAGCCTATCGTAACGATGGCCCTTGGACGACTAACGTTAACGCTGGTACCCAACAGGATTATGACTGGAACCTGGACAATAGTGGTAACTGGTATGATTTTGAGGTGACTTGCCCAGCATTACTGGATTACCGTCGCCGTTTTGCTGGCCATGTGGAAACCGGTAAACATACCATTACCGACCCGGCCATGGGGTTGTTGTAAGGCATAGACCCGACATTGCACTGCATACTGCAAACCTAAAATCAAAATACGTCAGGGATTCACCTGATGTGCATTATCCCGGAGGTTAAACCTCCGGGAGCGTACTTACCGTTTTCATCTCATTATTTAAAGCATAGAAATCCGGTTGACCAATAATTGCTTTAAAATTTAATTTTTCAAAAAAACGTCATAACAGCATCATATTGTAAATTGAAGCCTGTAGTTTTGGTGACCAACGCCCGATTCCCTTGATCAGCTCAGCGGTAGAGCAGTGTGGTATCAATCAGTAGGAAGAAATGCCGATCAACGCTTAGATCCCTATGCTAATGCCAGTCACCGCCTGTAGTAGCCAACACTGCCCACTGAATAGGGATGGGTATAAATAGCAATAACGCCAATAACGTACTGTTTGCTGGCCTGACAGCAACGCTCGCAAAACCCATCTGCAATAACAATCGGCTATAGCTGAACAGAAAATCACCATACAAACAGACGACTGTAGACCTGCATCCCGTCATTACCGTATAATCACGCCGCCTGGCCCCTTAGCTCAGCGGTTAGAGCAGTCGACTCATAATCGATTGGTCGCTGGTTCAAACCCAGCAGGGGCCACCAAATCAACATTCTGTTAGCGCTTTCAACATTCGTTTACAGACAAGAAACCCGCACTCTACCTAGGATTGCGGGTTTTTTATTGCCTGCGATCTTTTGGTTTGATACGGTTATAGCCGGATACTTTAGGCATACATTTAGGCATGTGATGCCCATATGCCCAAATCAGCTATGCCTAAACAGGTGACTGTATAGGAGAAGATGCAATGGCGCGCCGAACAAAATCGCTGACCAACACGGAAGTAAAAGCAGCAAAAGCCACCGAAAAACCGGTAATGCTCTATGACGGTGACGGTTTAGAATTGCTAGTTAACCCCTCTGGCTCCAAACTTTGGCGCTTCCGCTACTACAAACCCACCACCAAAAAACGGGCAATGATAAGTTTCGGTGCTTTTCCTGCTGTTACTCTAGCTGAGGCTAGGCAATGCCGAGACGATGCTAAAGCCCTGCTATCACGTGATGTTGATCCAGCAGAACACAAAGCCAAGCAGCGAGAGAGGCTGTTAGAAACCAACAGCAATACTTTTGGTAAAGTTGCTTTAGATTGGTTTGAATTAAAAAAAACCAAAGGGCTAGAGCCCGGAACCCTAAAAGACATTTGGCGCTCATTAGAAAGAGCCGTGTTACCTGAACTTGGCGATCAGCCCATCAGTTCGTTAACCGCCAGATCCTTTATTAACGCTCTCAAACCCATTGACGCCCAAGGCAAGGCAGATACGGTAAGAAGATTGGCGCAACGCATCAATGAAGTGATGGATTATGCCGTTAACGCCGACATTATCCCCGCCAACCCAGCCGCCAAAATCAGTAAAACCTTTAGTGCGCCGGTAGTACGCCATATGCCAGCAATTCGCCCAGAGGAATTACCTGACTTTATGCGAGCGCTTTCCGTTGCCCGTATTGAGCTACAAACTCGTTTAGTCATTGAGTGGCAATTGCTGATGATATGCCGCCCCAATGAGGCAGCTAAGGCAAGGTGGGATGAGATCGATTTTGATGCAAAAGAATGGTGCTTGCCAGCGGGAAGAATGAAACAGCGCCGTGACCACGTTATACCGATCAATAAGCAGGCTATGGCGGTTCTTGAGGTTATGCGCCCGATCAGTGGGCACAGAGAGTTCATATTCCCGCACTATAGCGACCCTCAACGCCCAATGAACGAACAGACTGCTAACGCAGCAATCAAGCGTATGGGGTATGGCGGCAAACTTGTTGCCCATGGTTTACGCTCTGTGGCGAGTACCGCGATGAATGAACAAGGTTTTCCACCTGATGTGATTGAGGCCGCCCTTTCTCACATCGACAAAGACGAGGTGCGCCGGGCTTATAACCGATCGACCTATCTTGAACAACGTCGCCCATTAATGACCTGGTGGGGTGATTTCGTAGAGAATGCGGCTACTGGTCATATTTTGGCATCAGGTAATACTCGGGGCTTACGAGTGGTAGGTGAGTAATGGATAAAATTACACCTATGTAGATGAAATGACGTTATCATGTTCATTGACAATAAGTATCGTTCGAAGCCCCGTATGGCGTTATTTTATGTCCATAAATCGATACCGTGAATGATGAATTAACGGCAGCAACGACTGATTAGCATGGTATCTGATAATATCCCCCTCACCACAAATAGAAAAACGGATGATCTTAAAATGAGCTTACCAGAAAGAAAATATTATGATTTAACAACCACAGCTCAGTTAATAGGGTGTGATGTTAAAGACCTAATACACTATGCATCCACTGGCTTGCTAGATATTTGTGTGAAAATTGACTTAAGCCCATACATTGACAAAGGATTAATTGAAATCCGGTCTAAGATTAATAAAGAATGGATACGGGATAATCAAAAAAATGAAGAGCTCATTTATAAAACAAATCATGCAACAATTATTGAAAAAATCGAATACATTCCCAGCGATGGAGTGAAAAAAACCAAGATTAAATCAGTTATCGAAGCAAAAGGCTGCTTTTCATTGAATAAGAAATATTTTTTTGACACTGAGACTGCGATACTGTCTGGTTGTAAAATTAAAGCATCAGATTTCCTTGTAAGCCGGGCACCAACACCTAAAAAGGTAGAGTTTAATAAATATCTACCTTACGCAATAAATATAATTAATGACTGCATTACTGTCTCCATCGAGGATATGATAGTAACAAAAGAAGAATTTTTAATATTAAAATCCGGTGGAATAACCACTAATTTCCGGCTAAATAAAAGTGGAGATATCGATTTGATGCTTGCTCAACATTTACCGAGCATCAAAAGAGATGAGGCCAAGAGTATCAATTCTGAGGAAAGAGTATCGGGTAAAATGTATGAAGCATTTAGCATATTTTTTGATACTCATCCTGCATTGGGAAAAGAGATGAAAAAACACCCATACAAAGCAACAAATATTCTCAACTCTCTTGCGGAGTCAGAGGGTCGAAACGTTTCCTTTAATAGTGAAACTGTCAAAAACTGGCTGAACAAGACCAAATAACACCCTAATTAAGGGTGTATATAGTCTAATTTAGGGTTCCTGGCCTTTCAAATTCAAAGGAAGTTATACCATTATCTCCATATCACCGGAATCGACCGATATCAAAGGAGATAGAGCAAATGGCACCAACAGAAAGAAAAATCTTACTAAAAAAAGAAGTTAAAGCGATTTTACGCCTGAAATCCGATAGCGCATTTCAAGACATGATAAACGCAGGCATATTCCCCAAAGGCTTTCGCATTGGCCTACGCCGTGTAGGTTGGTTTGAAGATGAAGTAAATATTTGGCTTGAAAAGCGTATTGCTGAGCGTGACCAAGTTGAAGAGATATAGTCATATGCCTACATCCCATCCTGTAAATCATGATTTGAAAGACTGTGGAATGCTTACGGCTGCTACTTACAGTCAAATAGATGGATGCCATACAACAGCGAAAAAACAAAAGGCTAGCACTAAGGATGCTGCCTTCATGCTCTTCACTAGTGGCAGTCAAACCTTTGGCTCAATATCTCGTTGCTGTAGTTCTTTACGGATAATTCGTTTTATCCAGGCAGCCAAGGATTCATCACCATCTTGTCGTTGTGCCTCTTCCATTAAATCGCGTAATTCTGGATCTAGGCGAAATTGGAACGGTGGATTACCACGCCTTTGGCTTTTGTGTGTTGACATGTTAAGTACACTCGGTGTAAGGTTTTTATGTGTAGTGACACACTACATGCACATAAATGAAAAGGCAACGCCCCGGAGTGCGGCAACACTACCGAGGCGTCTAACCACAACGTTAGAAGGACTAACGCCATGGCTACCACAAAGTGTACCTATATCTTTGCGGCGATCAATCGCACCCAGAAGAAAGTTAAGCCCATTATGCTGCGGGGAACCGCGTTTGATGAAAAATCAGCCCGCCGCCGCTATGCCCCTGATTACATATTGCTGTTTGCTGGCCGCCTGCCGGTTCAAGGGGGTGATCATGTCTAACCTGATTGATAGAACCCCACTGACTGCCCAAGAGGTGGCTTTTCAGTGCTTAGCACTGACCCACGCCGCCCTGTTTTCAAGCCAGCAAGCCGTCAGGGAAACGCTGCTGTTTATCCTGTTCGACAGAATAGACACGCTCTATGAGATGTTGCCGGAACCATGCACAACATGCAGCGAACCAGCAACCAAATAGCGGGAATATAAACCATGAATAAAAAATTAACCGGTCACACGCCGGGGGCCAAACTCATCCCCAAAATGGCACCAACGGTGATATTCCGCTGCTGTAGTCGACATGGGGAAGGCCAGCGCGAAGCATCAATTTTCTGTTTCCTGAAAGTTTTCAACCGCACCAGCAATGAGGGATTTCACCAAAAATGAAATGGGCTCCCAACGTGAAAAAAATCCCAAAAGATCCGTATACCGAAGCGATTATTTT